>NZ_JAQNCS010000010.1:0-85393 GCF_049472655.1 Deferribacter abyssi | reverse complement strand
TAAAGAAGGGGGATAAATCATACTATGGTTATAAGGCACATGTAGCGAGTGATAGTGTCAACGGATTTATTTTAGGAGTGGAGGTTACAGGAGCTAATGTTCATGAGTCAAGATATTTAGAGCCATTGATAAAAAATTTACAAGAGAAAGGTTACATAGTTACTTCTGTATTTGGAGACAAAGCATATAGTAGCAAGAGAAATCGTGAAATGTTAAAATCAAATGATATAGAGGATTTTATAATGCATAAAAAGGTGAAGGGTAGAGATTTAACGGAATTACAAAAAGATTTAAACAAATTTTGCAAACGAGTTAGGTATAAGATAGAGCGTAGTTTTGGAACATTAAAAAGCAATTATGGTTTGAATAGGTCGAGATATTTAGGTATTCGCAAGGTATTATATGAATTTCTGATGAAATCGATATGTTTTAATGTGGTAAAGGCAATTAGATTGTGTGTTTAACGGTAGAATTGCGTCCAAAAATGGGAGAATTGATGATTTTAGGGTCAAATTTGGAGGGTTTTAGAGAGGCAATAGTCAAAATTATGTAAAAATTGAGTAAAAAAATGACAAAATTAACCAAACAAAGAGAACTTTGAAGTGCTAACCAACTTGTGCAATGTCCTTCTCACATATATCCTTTGCCACGAACCAAAAATTCCCATTTTGGTCAACAATTCTTATCTGTCCAAATTCTGGATTATTAAAAAGAACTACATTAGACATAAACAACCTCCTGAAAAAGTATATTTCAGGAGGCTAATATAATAATTAATGATAAATGTCAAGGGTTAAAATAATGATATATGATATTAGGCGATATTCAACATACTAATTTATTATCTCTTTTAATAATTTTCCTAATTCTTTATATTTTTCCAATTCTTTTTTTAGTTTAACGTTTTCAACAAACAGTTCGATTGCTTTTTTTGTTTGATTACTCAGCTTACCAGATGATACAGCATTTCGTAACGATTGCTCAGAAATACCAATCCTTTCCGCCAACTCCTTTTGCGTAATCCCCAGCTCCTTACAAACTTTTTTTACTATATTTTCTTTATCGTTCATCATTACCCCTCAATTATTTTTTCTAATTCTTTAATTTTTTCATTAACTTTATTTGTTATATAGTTGTATTCTGAACTGTCATAAACACCCTTCCAGATCGCATATTTATAAAAAGGGTGAAAATCCTTTATAAGTTCTTCAACTGTATTAAGATAAAAATCAAAAATTTTTATTACTTCACTGCATATATCTCGCGTAATTTCATAATGCTTCGGTATTTTAATATCAACATTAGCATCCAAAATTCTCTGTATAAGTTCGTTTTTCTTTCCTGAAACTTTTAAATTATTGGCTTTACATATCTCTTTTAAATCGTTTACCAGAAGGCTTGATAGATATTCTTCTTTAGTGCACTTTATTTCTTTTATAAAATCAGTATTTTTCAAAACATCATACCATTCAGAATGTTCATCAAATTCAATAACATTATCATCATCTTCTTCACAGAAATAAAATAAGTCATCTAACATATCGGTATGTAATTTTTCAGCCCATTCTAAATCCTTACTAAAATGATTTTTTAACCTTTGAAAACATTCAACTACTGATTCTACTTCAAACAATAAGTCATAATAAGGGAAAAACTCATTAAATTCTTCAATACTTTTAATTTTTATCTCGTCATATCTTAAACCTTCTTTTATTTCTTTATAGTCAGAAATATCACGAATTCTAATAGGATTATTAATATTATATTTAGGAAATCTAAAATTACCTTTAGATGTGTAAAATGCACTTTCATCAAAACCTGTAAAATTTTTTGTTTTATAAGTATTACTGCGAGTTACTTTATTTGTTGGCTTGTTAGTACTATCTGTTATTTTTTCTAATACAAAATAGATAATTATTAATACTACTATAAAAATTATAAACCAACTCATCGTTAGCTCCTTAAAATTCACAAACATTGACTCTTATTATTAAAATTTATATAATAATGCTTCAACTCTTGCTTTTATTCAACCCATTTTCAACTCATAATCTGAAATCAAAATATTTCACTTCCTCTCTGCAATCATCTTCCTTCTCCACTTCTCAATCAACACCGTATCCGACTCCCACACTCCATCCACCTTTTTAGCAGGAAACCCGTCCTCTTTTATCCATTTCAGCACCGTCGCCTCGCTTCTGCCCACATATTGCCTGATAGCCTTCATACCCACAAGAATTGTTGTTTTAGTCTTTACCATCTACGCCTCCTCTGATTTTTAATATGTTTAAATTTTTTAATATCATCCTGTTTCTGTTCTTCCTGTGGTGCCTGCTCATACCTGATGCCGAGCAGATCCGCAGCCACAAGGTTTAAAACTTCACAGTCCCAGTAATGATTCGCTTTTCCGCCAACGCACTTCCAGAGTCCTGTTTGCTCATCCTTCACTTCCGCCACCATTTGCTTTGCATAATCCTCACCGATTTCAGAATGCACATGAAAAGCTCCAGGATCTCCAGGAGCAATCTGCAACTTCACAGAAAGCATATCTTTGTAATAAAGCGTATTCACAACCAAAAGCTGCGCACCACCGGGAATCGGCTTGTTTGTGCCCGGATAAACATCTATTTTGCTAAACCTGAAAGGCTGGACCATGCTTCTATGAGAAGATCCCTTCGTAGCAATGGCCTGAGGATAAAACCTGCAAAAATCATACACCGCCGCCGTATTATGCCCACCGGAGTCAATCAAAGCGATATTCACCACATATTTTTGGCCATTTACATCCTCATACACATCCTCAAAAAAGACCTTAGCAAGCCCGTCCAGAGTCGTCACAAAACCTTCCCTGATAAGCCAGCTTTCCAAATCCCTGCCAAATCCCCACGCTCTGATAGAGTAAAACCATCCGTCATCTTGAGTATCTGCAGCAGCCGTAATGGCGGCAATAGGCACACTCGGCACGAGTCCTCTCGGCCTATCATCCCGCAAGTCGTAAATAATTTTCTCTTCCCGCTCTGCCTGTTCCTCTTCATAAGGCTCTGCCTTGTATTGCGTCACAAAAGCACGCATCTTGGTTTTATCCTGATGAGCCTTTAAAAACGCTGCAGCAACTTCAGAAAGAGACACAAAAGGTGAATACCACGCAGGCAAATGAAAACCCACCGCCACAGGTCTATCCACAGGCTCGTCAGCCACCCATTTGCCATTTCTCACGGCTCTATCTCTGTCAATATCGTTCCAGATGGCACCGCAATGTTTGCACTCATACCATGCCAGTTTCTCCCGGCGAATCACCCTCGGATCTCTCACATCACTTGGCCACTTTATCTGCTCAAACTCCATCAGCTGAAATTCACCACAAGATGGACACGGCACATAATACCGCCTCACTTCATCGGCCACTTCCGTCATGAGCTTGTAAATAAACCCGCTTTTGATGGTAGGAGTGGACATGTAAATAATTTTCGAATTGTAGGGAAACGTCTTTGTCCTCATCTCACCAAGTGTAATAGGATCGCCCTCCCCTGGAAGATTTTGTGGATATTTATCTGTCTCATCAAAAAACATATATCTCACAGATTCGCTGGCAAGCTCACTGGCAGAAGTAGCCCATGAAATCATCAAATCAGCACCGTTTCTAAAGCGGTAATGATACTTTGCCTTATCCGCCTTTTTATCGGTCATCTTTTCTGCAATTTTGTTAGTGGCCAGAAACATCGGCAAAAACCTTTTCTTACTCATTCTCTCAGCGGTTTTCTCGGTGCTGAGCACATACATTGCGCTTCCAGGGTCTTCATCTATGCTGTAAAGCAGACTGTTAAACGCCACTTGTGTCTTACCAGTCTGCGGAGCAAACATCAAAATTATCTGCCTGATATAAGGTACATTGAAACAGTCCATCGGCTCTTTGAGATAAGGCGTTGTGATATTTCTCCACTTACCTTTCATAGAGCCAGTGGTAACCACACGGTATTTTTCAGCCCACTCAGAAACTGTTAATCCTGATCTGGGCTTAAAAACTTCCTTTTCACCTTCGGTAAACTGCACGGCTTCAAGCGTTTTCAACTTCTGCACTCTCCACTCTGCTTTCAACATACCTTGCCAAAATCTCATCAATTCTGCCCAACACATATTGAATAGCATCAGGCGTTTTTTTCGTATCACCGTTCACAATGGCCACAATTTCAGGCACATCCTTGTAAGCAAAATTCTGCAAATCCGACTTAAAAATGGATGCTCTCGCAGCCAGAGCATGCTCAAACTCATCTCTCCTCACATACTCGCCACGCTTTATTTCCTCTTCCATCTGAAGCATACGCTTTTTCACTTCCATAATCTCTATCTCATGCTTTAATTTCAGCTCCTGCAATTTTTCAGGATCCTCTCCACCGCCGTCATATCTCACCAGATAGGTTTCAGCATATTTAAGCACATCCTGCTTTCTAAAATGTCCCTCTTTGTTTCTCCTGAGCCTTCCCGCTTTAATATCGTTGTAAACTTTGGTTTTGCTGACTTTCCACCCTTCCTCATTCAAAAAACTGACCACTTCAATGGCATTTTCAAACACCTGATCTTCCGGAAAATAGCTGTTCCACAGCTCCTTCACATATTCGCTTAACGCACTTTTGGCAGCTTTCCACAAGTCCACTGCCTCGGTTGTAGAATCGCTGTCCAGTCTCTCCAGAGCCTCACGCTCCTTTCTGACCAAAATCTCAAGCCTCTGCCTATCCTCCCCCTCAACCACTTCAAAAAGCTGGTCGATTTTAGTCCTCATAGTAGCCCCTTGCTTCATTCTTGGCGATGACAATACGTTTGGCCTTTCTAAAAGTATAATTGTCGAAATTTTGACGAATAAGTGTTTCTACAGCATGTAATATATCGCACGCCTCAACACATCTCTCCAAATCATCCTTTGCCTTTACAAACTCCATCACTTCTTCAATGATTTTCATCGCCTGCCTGCCAGCAGTCTCCTGTATTGCCACCTTTGGAAAATGCCACCTCACTCTACCCATGCTTAACCTCCAGGCCTTCAAAATACCCACGCCAGTAGTAAACGATCTTTTTATCGCATCCCACCAATTCAGCTATTTTGTAAGGATTAACCCCAAGTCCTAAAAAAAGAGCAATCAAATAAATCTGCCTGAAACTCAATTTCTTGGCAGAAAGCACTGTCTTCGATGTAGCAAAATAAAATTTCCCGCAATATGGACACTTCATTTTTTTGTTTTCCCAAAATCTTTGCACGCTTTTCTCCGGCACAAGCTTCCCACAAATCGGACACCTTGCCCCTTCTGGATAAAAAATCTCCAGCAAATATTTCCTGCATTTCCCCTCATCGAGAAAATTCACATCAAACTCACTCACAACCACACCCGGCTTAAATGTTCTTTTTGCAATCCTTGCTCCAGTTTGATTTTCACCATTGCCAATTTCCTTTTTTTCCATATCTACCCATTCGTGCCTATCTCCTAATAAGTCATCTATCCCTTTCTCCATCTTTTCTTTCTTATCAACAACTTTCATCATTCCACTTCTCCTCTCTCCAAAAAAACTCCGAACCCCCGAGGTTTACATTACCCTACTCGCTGGGTTTATCGGAAGGACCCACGATTCCTTTTTCTCTTTGCCAGGTATAAATAATTTTTCCAAAGTTTTGCTTGGAACTCTTCCTTATCAATCAATCTATTAGCAAGCTCGTCTATGTCAAAAATCTTTTTATATACAGCCTTACTCACAAACAGTAATACAGGTTTAATTTCAAAACCGTGTATGCCTGTCTTTTCATAGATACCTGGATGTAGATGACTTTTAAATCTTCCACCACGGCTTAATGTGTGCTTCGTGATGATAAAGTATGCTTTGCCTTTATAAGTCATATATTTAGGAGCATTTTTACCTTTACCGTACTTAACTAATTTTTTCTTTTCTACCTTGCTCCGTCTGTAATCAGTCATATTTGCCGCATATCCAGCTTTCCAATGTAATCTGAGATAAGACATGAGTTTGGTATAAAAGCCAGCAGAAAAATTGCCGTATTGATCCTTTGGCATATATTTTCCCATCACAACCCGCTCATGCTTGCCTATTATTCCAAAATGCTGTAAGGCCAACTCGAAACGCTTTTCAGGTCTTTCCCCGCCTGTGAAATGATGGCCGTAAACATCGATAAACCTACTACCTTTTCCCAATGAATCATCTCTTAAAGCAATACTCCCTTGAAGTTTTGTATCAGAAGCTTTTTCCACCCGAAAAGCCCTTCTTAAAAAAGACATTCTCGGTCTATCAAATCTCTTAGCCATCGCTTCAACGAGTGTTCCTTCTTTCTTTCTGGTTCCCTTAAGTTCGAATAGTGTATCATTGATTGTGTTTCTAATCGCCTTACGGACATTTTTACTGTCAAGAAAATTTAAAAGCTCCGGAATGCCTTCCGTTTTTATTTTCATCTCAAACATCATCTGCTCCTATTTGAACTCCAGCAATCATTCCATTGAAAGCACCTTCTATCTGCTCAATCACTTCAAAACAAATTTTATCCTCAAGTACTCCAGCAAAACTCTTTAGACTCTCATCAAAAGCTTCAAACATACGCACAATATCCTCATCATTTTCCAGCCCACGCTTTGCAATTACCTGTTTTGCTTCATGCCTGATTTTCAAGTAAACATGAGCTGCACCGCCAAGATGCCTGTTAAACTCATCCAGCAGCTCCTTCAACCTTTTCAAAATTTTCTCTTTCATTTCCATTATTTACTCCTAAAATGGGACATCTTCTGTGTTTTCTTCTTCCACCATATCAGGCTCATCTTGAGATTTTTTCTCCAGAAACCTGATTTTCTGTAAAATAACTTCATGCTTTTGGAATTTATGACCATTTTTTTCCCATCTGTGATAAGCCAGCTTGCCTTCAATGTAGAGCAATTTCCCTTTCTTGACATACTGCTCCACAATTTCACCCATCTTGCCAAACGATTTCACATCGATAAAACAGGTTTGCTCAACCGACTCATCCCCTTTTTTGTAACGATCACTCATTGCAAAGCCAAACTCAGTTACAGCAACAGAGTTTCCCGGAGTGTAAAATGTCTTTGCATCCCTTGTTGCTCTGCCAATGCCGATAAATTTATTCACCATAGCTCACCTCCTAAAATCCCACATCATCTGTATCTTCTTCAGGCTCAGGCACCACCTGGCCATCGATTGTTACACTTACAAGCCTTTTGTCCTGCTCTTTGAAATAAAGCGTGGTTTTCTCATCAGTAAGCTTGTTTTTTGCGATATTTACTTCGAGAATGTCTTTATATTTGGAATTTTTGTTGTAATACTCATCCCGGTATAAGAGCATTATCACATCCGCATCTTCTTCAAGATTTCCGGTTTCTTTCAGATCCGAAAGCAAAGGCCTTTTTTCTTGTCTGTGCTCCACGCTCCTGTTTATCTGGCTGAGCAGAAAAACAGGCATTTTAAGCTCTTTTGACATGGATTTTATTTCACGAATCGACTTATTGAGCTGGATCCTCAGCTGGTCCTTCTCATCTTCCGGAATAATATGGCTGAGCTGGTCAATAAACACACAGTCAAAATCCTCTCTGTATGCTTCAACGTAGTATCTCAGCTGCTTTGCCGTAAATTTTCTCCAGGCAAACTTAATGGGCAGTTTTTCAAACTCTCTTACCGCTTCATCAAGCTCTGCTTTCGCATATTTCGTTTTATAAAGCCCTCTCAAATCCATCCCCATCAAAAGAGCTATATTCTTTTTCATTACGGCTTCATTCGGATCCTCAAGAGGACAGTAAAGCACCCTGCATCCGTTCCTTGCCAGTTGGATTGCTAACCTCAGACTGAAAGTAGTTTTTCCCATGTGAGGCCTGCCAGCTACGATATAAAGCCCTGACTGAATACCAAGAAAGAGAGAATCTATACTATAAATACCGGTTTTATATCCGATAATTTGGCCAGCCCTGATTTTGTGAATCTGCTCAAGAATTTCATCTTTTACATCTGAAAATTTAAACACAAAATCCTGTGCTTCTGATGTTGCAATATCTCTCAAGTACCCCACAACTTTGGTTAATTTATCCTCAAGCTCATCAGGTAATATCTCTTTCGCCCTATCAAGAGCTTCCTGGAACCGCCTGTAATTTGCATATTTTTTGACAATCTTTGCATATTCTTTGATTTGTATTCCAGTAGCCAAAATGTCCGATACGGAAGCTATATAATCGAGATATTTGTTTTCTGTTTTTTCATTTACCGTAACAATATCAATTGCTTTACCTTCGGCCTTCAAGCTTAGACAGGCCTTGAAAACTTCTCTTGCAGAAGGATTGTAAAAATCAGAAGGTGAAAGATATCCGTAAATCTTGAGTAAAGATTTAGGCTCAACCAAGATACTTGCAATCACAGCATCCTCGGCTACCTGGTCAAATACTCTGTTTTTGGTTTTTACGGACATTATCCGAGCACCCTGATTTTAATTTCCTGCTCTTGCTTTTTCCTTCTGGCTGATTCGTAAAGCTCTTCAACTGGAGTATCGAAATCTTCTTTTTTTAGGAAGTTAACGAGTTGTTTTGTCTTAGTTCCGGTTCGCTTACAATCTATGAGATAATACCTGATATGGTCCTTGATGGTTTCAATGTCGTGTTTTTTGAGTAGTTTTTTAAATTCTTTATAAGCTTCTTTTTTACTGCCAGGTAAAGTTTCTACTGCATTTTTTCTATATCCAGCCCATATTTTTTCAAATTCTTCGTCGTATTTTTCTTTTTTTGATTCTCCCTTAGAAATTTTCTTTTCAAGACTTACAACCTTCGAACTTTCGTTCGAAGTATATATATTATTATTTATTATATTATTATATTTCTTTTCTTTCTTATAGGTGTGTTCACAATCTGTTCTCAAACTGTTCACAACCTCTTGGTTTGTAGACTGGAATTTATCGTAGTTACAAATAGTTATTACTGTTTTCGAACTGTTCACAACCTCAACGGTTATCATATCGTTTTTCTTAAGCCAGTCTAAAATTTTTGAAATCATTGACGGTGAAGGTTTCTTAAAAACGCCTCGCTCATACCATCCTACATCTTCTGCAATTTTTCTCAAAGTTGTCAAAATTTGACCTCTCTTAATCACAGTTGAGCTTCCATCTTTTGCTGGCACTTCTATGTCCTCGTAATTAGCGCTGTATTTCAGATACTGCCAAACCTTGTAATACAATGGTGGCATTTGCCAAATTTGACTTTCAATCTCTTGTCTCCAATCCTTAATCCACCCTTCCATGACATCCTCCTATATTCCAAGTGCTTTTGATAGCTTTGCTATAGATTTTTCATATTCATCCGGTGATAAATTTGGTGGTAGGAGCGATTTGTATAACTCGTAATCTTTGTATGTGAATTTTGCTCCTCGTTTCCTTAACTCCCTGATTCTATCTACCAAAAAATCAATAAAAGTCGGTTCTTGCGCCAGACTTTCTGTTTTTGGACACAAAAATATTGACGAAATTTTCATCGCATTGCTCCTTAATTGTCACTCTCAAAATTTCAGCGGATATTTACATCTCCGCCCCTCTGTTATAAATTCTATCTATCGCTAATCCTCAAGGGATACTCGCAACCTCATCAACGCTTCGATTGCCTCATCCACTTCATCTATTAGGTGCAATTTTTCGGTTCTGGTAAGCTTGCCATCTTCAATAGCTTCGGCCACACCATTTATCACATCAGCATTTTCTTTCATAATCTCAGCTGTGAGTTTGGCCACTTTTGACAATTTCCCTGATTTGTCTTCAGGAAGCTCTACAACAATACAGTTCGTATAGCCTGCAAGCCTTCTTAGTGTATTAACAGGCTTCACGAGCTTCCAAACGCCAAAAATGACACCTGCACTTGGCAATCCATGTCCGATAGTGTAATCTTGGATAGTTCTCGGAGTTACTCCTAAATAATCCGCCAGATCTTCTTTAGAAAAGCCTTTCTCTCTTGCTTCCTGGAATAAACTGCAGGCAATTTCAGAAGCAAAATACTTATGCCCAACCTTACACATCACATCCCCCTTTTATTGATTGCACTCCGCCCACCTGCTATAATGTATATATGGTCAGCAGCAAAAATTTTATGGAGGTGAGCGGAGATGTTATCAGAAGAACTGAAAACAAAACTAAAGCAACGTGTCAAAAATAGCAAAATGGACAGCTTTGGTTTTGCCTGGGAATTAACAAAACTATACGCTGGTTCAGCAAATGCGGATGCCAAAGAAATTGCACCCTTATTTGCTGAATTATACACATTATTTGAAGAAGGAAAACTGCTAAACGAAAACAAATAAGGCGGTAAGACACCGCCTCTATTTAATAATATCGGCATCACGAATACTAACCTCTTCTTTTATCCAATATTTAAAAATCGCTATTTTTATTGTTTTCTCTGAAAAATTGTTTTCTTTTAAAATATTAATCATATCCAAGCATTCTCTTCCTCTCTCTGTAAAAACATCTTGCTTTTTATTCCAATCTAATTTTTGACCATTATCTTGCTCTTTTAAATTTTCATAGAACTTCTTAATTTCTTTAATTATTGTATCTTTATCAGCACCACAAAGAGCCAAGTTTGTTATCATGTCAAAACACTCTTTTCCTTTTTCAGTGTGAAAAGACAGAAGCTTTACATCTTCTTTCATCAGTGCACCTCGCAATTCTTCGTATTTTTAACCATCTTTACGATGGAAAAATGGCTTAAATAGCTTATCTTAATAACCAGATAATAAAAAAGCCTCGGCGCTGGGGAGATCTTATGGGAGGTTCCTTGAAAAAAATGCGCCGAGGCAATGGGAGGATGTATGTATATACCTACAGGAAGGATGGCCATTTACCGCTCCACCGTGGTTAACTCAGAACTATCTGTAAAAAATAAAGCCAGTTCCTCAAGAGAAATTTTTAAACCAAGCTCATTAAGCGCCATCTTCATTTTTAACAAAACAGCAAGTGGAACTTTTCTTTCCTTATGGAGATACATAGACAATGTGGATTCTTTAACTCCCATCAAAGATGCCAACTCTTTTTGTTTAATATTCGCCTCACGTAATTTCTTTTTCAGATCCACAAAACACCTCTCTCAAAAAATATACACGTATCGTGAAATAAATCAAGATTTATTTCAAACAAAGTGAATTTACATTTTGTGAACATAATGATAGTTTTAAATTATGTTTAATGAAAAACTGAAAAACGCTATCAAATTTAGAAATTTAACACAGAAAAAGATTGCTGATATTTTAGAAATAAGTCCTTCAAGATTAGCTAATTATATCAGTGGATTAAGAGAACCTGATATAGAAACAATAAAAAAACTTGCAAAAGCCTTAAACGTACCTGTAAGTTATTTTTTTGATGAAATTCAATTAGAAGACGCAGAATATATAAAAAAATATACTGAATTAAAACCACCTTTTAAAAAGAAAATCAATGAGTTTATATTGTCTTTCCACAAGCTCTCTTACCAGGAAACACCAGAGAATATTTTTGGAAGTTATAAAAAAGTATCGACAGAAGCCGATCTGGCTGGGAAATATCCAAGACACTCCACAAAAAGAGCTTTTTACTATCTTTACAGACTAAAAGATATTTATTTCAAAGATAAAAAAGTGGCAGAATCCGCAAAATCAATTGAGCGTATCCTCACCAACACTGACATCCTTGATAGATACATTACCCGCCAAATCACCGATGAAGAACTCTGGACTCTCCTCTACGAACAACTTACACATTACTTTTAAAAGGAGGATAACATGAAATGTCCTTATTGCAGCTCTGAAAATATATCCAAACCAAAAGCTGTTGGAGTAAAAACTCTGGTCAATACCGATGATGAATTTGAGTTTATAAAAACAACAGGTTTAGCACCAGCCAGATGGGAAGATATGTATATTCCGCTGAATATGTATACTTGCAATGACTGCAAAAACGTATTTTTTACAGCCTTAGATTTATCTGTAAATCCAATATTCCGGGAGCCAGAGGATGAATAAAGCTAAAAAACTTTATGACCATCCAATGCTAAAACAGATAGAAGAAATTGTTGAAGAAAAAGTTAAAAAATATTATATTAAAAGCAAGAATGGTGATAACACAATGGCTAATTCCGGAGAATATTTCGAAAAATACATCGACACCAGGTTTAAGCACATAGAAGATGATATTTCTGAAATCAAATCCGATATTAAAGAGATAAAATCAGAATTTAAGGAGATAAAATCTGAATTTAAAGATTTGAAAAAATTTAATATCGTAATGTTTGCTACTCTGGTTTCCTTAATTTTTGCAGGATTTGCCTTAGTTATAGGCGTGATGACTTACCATATGAATTCCATATCAACAATCTTACAAGCTATAATCAAATAAAAAAGCCCCAGCTTTTTGTGGGGCCCTCCGCTCATACGGAACACCTCCTAAAGGAAATTGCACAAGCTGGTTAACACTTCAAAATTCTCTTTGTCTTGTTAATTTTGCCATTTTTTTACTCAATTTTTACATAATTTTGACTATTTTCTCTTTAAAATCTTCCAAATTTGACCCTAAAATCATCAATTCTCCCATTTTTGGACGCAATTCCACTGTTAAACACACAATCTAATTGCCTTTACCACATTAAATATTTCCAAACAAATGTTTTACAATCACTTTATCTATTAAATTTTTACTCATGCTTTCCCCTCTCACAATATTATATATAACCAACTATTTTTTAGAATTAATTAAAATATTTATCAGTATCTTGGCCCAAACAGCAGACCACCCAGTCCAAAAAACGCACCTATCAATCCAAAAATAACAGCAACAATAATCATAGCAGGAATAGAAGCCAAAGCCCATTTAACCATAAGACCTATAATATCGTAAAATCCTAAATCTATATCCTTTATAGTTACATTTTTATCTTTTATTGATTTTGATATAGAAGAAAGCTTTTTCTCAAATATTTCCAACTTTTCTAATATCTGATTTAAACTTACCTCTCCACCTAACTTATCAAATTCAAAACCACAATTCTCACAAACTTCCTTATTTTCTTTGTTTTCTGTGCCACATTCAGGACAAAATTTCATCACATCCTCCCGTTAACTATTCTTTCCTCATAAGGTTTAATATAATCACAATAATCCAAAATAATTGCCAAACATTAGAAATTAATGAAGCTGTTGCAAAAACAGCCAAACTCATATTATTTATAAAAAGCAAAACAACTGACAATACAAATGTAACTAACAAAGAAACTAATGCAGTAAAATATAAAGTCAAAAAATTTCCCCATTCTTTTTTCAAATATTTTTTAACAAACCGTCTGTCTTTTATACTAAAAATAACTGTTATAATAGTCGCCATAAAACCAAGGATAGTAAAACTAAAAGTTGATGCTACTAAAGAAAAATTATTAAAAGAATCTGTCTTAACAAGTAGCTTTACAATATACTTATTCAGTGGCGGTATTAAAAGAAATATTATCCCAGGAAACAGCTGAAAAATTATCAAAAAAACTTTGTAAGCTTTCGTCTCTTTCATAATTTTTATCCCTTTTAAATTCAATTAATTTAACCTGCAATTCCCTATTATTATTAATTTTAAAATTAAAAGTATCAAAAATAAGTTTTTCTTTTGGATAATTAATATAATCATATACATAACCATTACCAATTATAAACAACTCATTTAATGTTTCATTAATATCATTCTTTGCTTTAAAAACAAACTTTTTAACACCAAAATTTTCACCTTCATCTAAAATATTATCAACTATGTTACTAAAACTATATTTAATATTTTTCCTGTTTTTAGGTTTAATAATTATTTCTAATCCATCTACTTCTTGATCAGTAAAACCCAACGTTTGAGCAAGTCCTTTAAAAACCTTATGTTGAGGATTGACCTCAAATACAGTCTTACCTATATACCCAAATCTTAATGCCTCATTTTTAGTAACTTTAGTAGGCATAGGTTTTAATACAAATTCATATTCATTAACTCCAACTAACTTAAGCAAGTATTCTATAAAATAAGATAAAATAGAATCTTTTGGGCCAGACATTGTAGAGGCAAGTCCACAAAAACAATCCCCAAAATAAATAAAAGAAGTAAAACCAAGCTTTTCATTTTCCCTTAATAAATTATAAATATCTTGAATATCCAAATTATTTGAATCAATTTTTTTTATAATTTCATCTTTTCTTGTTCTTAAAAAAAGATAAAAATTATTCGCATCTCTCAGCAAATAAATATTATCATCAATATATTTAATTTTATTTTTTAAATTAATGTTTTTTGATTTTACAAATGAATCAACAAAATTTCTAATATCAACTTTTAACTCTCTACCGCTTTCTTTTTCTCTAAGGTAATAATAGTAATATATAATCTTCATCACATCCTCCCTTTACCATTTAGTTAAAATTTTAGCATATACAAAATTATCCCCGCAACCCAAATTTACCTAAAAATTCACCCAACTTGTAAACGGATGACACTTATATCACACTTTGTGAAAATATATATTGACATATCACAATTTGTGAACTATCTTATCCATAACACCACAAAGAAGGGAGCAACACATGGATAAAAACATCTTAAAAAGTCCTGCGGATATCCTGAAAGATTTTATCCACTCCAAACTCCCGCCTTATAGCCATATTGAGTTTATCAAAAAGAGCTCTGACAATCCTTTTCATTTCGCCCTTCTTGGTGTCTACGAACCCTTGTTTTTTGACCTCAGCAAAATGCTTAGCAATTGCATAGCAATAACCATCGCATATATTTACAATATTCTCAGGAAGGAAGACCCTATACCTGTGAAGGGAATTAGAGAGCTCGATAACGGCTCCCATTATAAGATCGCAATACTTACCTATATCAGACATTTCGACAGCATCGTCTCTAATCTCAGCATCCTCAAAAGAAGTAATATAAGGATGTCCTTTGGAGTATCTAATTATAGCCGTATAGATGAGGCCCGCTTTTTCTGCAATTTCTACAACTCCCTCAAAGCTTCTTTGATAGATGAACTCCTTATACCGCTCCTTTCTGAGATAGAGCTGCAATCTGGCAGCAATAACAGCAGCGGCAACACCGCCAGCAGCTGCAATAAAGGATGCAATAATACTAATAATGCCAACACCACTCATTCCGACTCGCCTCCTATCGAAATTAAAAACCACATTCAAAATTATAGCACAAAGGGAGGCGAGTCGGTCATTACTGATTTTTTACTCCAACAGGCAATGGCAATGTGCGAAGCATCAGAAGAATTGCGAAAATTAAAGAATGAAAACAACAATCAAAGGAGGCCATCATGTTTAAAGAACTTTTCAAGCTTGCAATCGATAGCAACAGCTCTCACGAATTTTGTGAAAAGGTTTTTAAAACGGGTTATATCGTAGCAGACGCAATCGATTATTTAGCCAAAGAAGGCTTTGATTCTTTGGAAGACTTTTATTGTTATGTGAAAGCAACCATTAGAGAAGAGGCAGCATCATGATTTACCTTGCATTTTGGTTAGGATTTCTTTCCGGAATGATAGGTGGAATCCTTCTTTTGCTTGTTTTGTTTCACTACAAAATATCGACCCGGAGGTAAACCATGCTCATCAAAGAAATTTACAATGGCCAAATCCACTACACCTGGTTCCTTACCAGAAAAAACGACCCAAAAGTAAAAAAATACGCCCGTCTTTTAAAAAAATCAGGAAGATTAAATTAAGGAGTCAATCATGCCAGCACACAATATTAGATGCCCATATTGCGATACGTTTTTTAAAAAACAACTAAGCTTCTTTGAAGAATTTTCAGAAATCTCATGTCCAAACTGTCATCTACCATTTGTTGTAAAAATCAGCATAACTTTCAAATACTTTTGTAATCCAGAATATATCAATTATTCCACCACAACAGATAAAACTACTTCAAACACAGATAATGCACCAAATCCAGAACCCAAAGATTTAGGCTCTATCCTCAAAAAAGTAATAGAAAAAACCTCAGACACCACAAAAAATGAAAACAAACCGTCCAAACAACCCAAATCCAAAGATGATACCACAATCACAATCTCTCCAGAAGTGGTAAAAACAATTAACCAATATGCCCAGGCAAACAATCTATCTATCTATAAGCTTCATCAACAACACTTTCAAAATATCCCGCGGACAACTCTTTATGATATTTTTAAAAACTGTAAAGGCAAAGAATCTTATGTGAAAAAGATTTTAGCATTCTACCGAGAAATCACACCTATAGGACAAATAAAGGAAGCAAACTCATAAGAGGATAAAATGACAAAACGGATGAAAGTCTACGTAAGCCTTGAACTCGCGTACGGAATCTTAAAGGCCTTATCAAACCATTTTGGTAAGCTCAAAAACACCGTATCCCTGATAAACAATGCCAGCAATCTTGTAGAAAAGAGACTTCTATCCAAACAAATCGAAATATGCCGAAAAAAATTATTACAGTTGGATCCACCAATTGGCAATGGGTTCGCTCAGCTAATGATTGTACTTGAGCTTCTATCTTTTGCCACTGTAATCCTCCAGGAAAGCAAACTCCCATACGAAAAACAAATCCTTAGAAGACTTAACCTTGCTCGTGGCCAGCTGGCAAATATCCTGATCCATGCAGACGAAGTATTTTTAAACCATGGCATCAAACAATGCGATGAGTATTTAAAGCAACTTAAATGTGTATAGAGGGAAAAAATTGGAGGTATAAGATGATAGCAAAAATTGATGAATATGGTAAATTATATCTTGAAAGGGCTGGAAAGCTAAAATCCCAATTTTGCCCATTTGTATCAACCCCAGAAAATATGACCGTGGAATGCGGAGACTGGTGTCCTTTCTTTGAAGAACCAATCAAAGTACCCGATAACAAAGTCACTGCCATCTTCACCTGCAAACGCACAATCTATGTCAATAAACTAATAGACGAAAGACAGGAGTGAGCCATGACCGTAAAAGACATCGTCATAAAATATCTAAAAGAAAACGGTTACGATGGACTCTTTGACGAAGTTCTCGAATGCGGATGCAGAATAGGTGATTTGATGCCATGCTACAATCCCCAGAATTGCTCCCCAGGGAGAATAAAAGATTGTAAAAAATGTGACAAATACATCAATGATAAGTATGGATGTTTAGAAGGTTATAATTTTTGCATACAAGAAATAGGAGTGCAGGAGTGAGCCTATGCCAATAGAAGTCTACAGTAAAACTATAATCACCGATGACGGTGTGATAGCTGTAGTTGACGCCACTGCTGAGGTTAAAAGTTTAAAAGAAAAGGTTGCTTCTATGTACAAAGATGATGCTTTGCTTACAATAGAAGAGGTTAGACAGCTTTTAAAGCTTGCAACCAAAGATGCAGTCCAGCAAAAATTAAAGCAAGGATTTTTCCCACCAAATACCTATGTAAAGAAAAACGGAATGGCCACAAGGTTTAAGAAAAAAGCTCTTTATAAATTTTTAGGTCTGGAGTATTGATATGCCCATGGGCGTATATGCAAGGAACGGAATACTCTGGCTGAATTTTACTTACAAAGGCATCAGATGTTATGAGTCTTTAGGCATCACCGACACAAAGACCAACCGCAAATATGCTGAAAGATTACTCTCGGAAATAAAAAACAAAATAGCCCTGGACATTTTCAATTATGCTGATTATTTCCCGGAATCAAAAAGATTAGAGCTGTTCGGATTTAAGAAGTCCCAACCCAAAAAACTTTACGAAGTGGCCAATGAATTTACAGCTTCAAAAGAAAATAAATATAAAGCAGGATTGCTCTCTTATAGCACAATAAAAAATACTAAAAAAGAGCTCAAAGATTTTATTGCTCACTTTGGCCAATATCAGATAGATAAAATCAAACCAATCGATATAGAGCAATGGATCACTGAGTTTGCTCAAGGCCGAAAACCAAAAACAGTAAATAATGCTATTTCTACCATAAAACTTTTATTCAAGTATGCCGAAGCAAAAGAATATATTTCAAACAATCCAACAGTGCACATAAAACACTTAAAACAGCCCAAACCAGATATTGAGCCTTTTACAAGAGAGGAAATGATCACAATTCTTGAATACTTCAAAAAACAATACCCTCACCTTTACCCGTTACTTGCATTTCTTTTCTTTACAGGTTGCAGAACTGGCGAAGCATTGGCAGCTAAATGGGAAAACCTTGATACAAACAACTGGACCTACTACATCAAAGAAAGTTTCAGTAACCACCGCCTATCAGGAACAAAAACAATTTACTCCACACGTGTAATAGATATTATTCCACTATTACAGGAAATTTTAAAATCACATAAAGCTGCAACTTTTATGAAATCAGAGTTTATGTTCCTCAATAAAGACGGCAAACCTTATACAAGTTCAAAAAGCATAGTGCAATATTACTGGCGCCCTGCACTTAAGCGCTTAGGTATCAGATACAGACAACTTTACCAGACCAGACACACCTATGCCGTTCTATCTCTCATCGCAGGAGAAAACCCTCATTATGTGGCCAAACAAATGGGACATTCAAATATGCAAATGCTCTTTCAAAGGTACGCCCGTTATATTGAAAATTTCAGACCAGAAACTTCAAGATTTGCAAATTTCGTTACAATTTCGTTACACTCGAAAAATCAAAACTCACAACTTATTGATATAAAAGATAAATCAAAATAGGCGCGGGCGGGATTGAACCGCCGACTCCTGCGACGTCAACGCAGTGCTCTCCCACTGAGCTACGCGCCTATATGCACTATTAATAGCTAAAAAAAACTGCTAATTCAACCCAAAATCACTTAACAATTTATCTACCTCTTCCTGACTCACATTAAACTGTTCACCTTGCATCTGTTTTACTTTCATATATCCTAGAATAGCACCAAACTTAGCACCGATTTCTTCAGTATAATTTATAACCTTTCTTATTTTCTGTTCTGTAATATCCTGAAACTCAAGAGAATTTAACATTTCAAATCCCATGTTATCAAGCTCAGATAATCTTTTTTCAATAATTTCAATTTGGGAAAGTGCGGAATTCTTATCAGCACTATAAATATTCTTCTCCAAATCATTTAAGTCATCCTCTATAGATTTGTAAACCGATAGCATTTTCTCAACATTGTTCATCAGATCAAATGCAGCATTTTCAGCCCTTTCGGTTACATCACCAAGAGAATCTTTGACAGAGGGTATCTTTTTAAACGAATCATCTACTGTAGGTTCTACTACATCCAACCTTCTCTTAGTTTCCACAAGTAATTTTAACAACTCGCCTATTTCACCTTTTATATCTATATCAAGTTCTGCAGTCTCACCATTAATGATTTTCTCAGCTATAGTTTTTAGCTCTTCTAAAGAATCTCTTTCAATTACTATTGGATCTGAATTTACAGAAACTGATTTCTTCTCTACATAATCATTAGACTCAATAGCAACATAATTTTTACTATCATCTTCATCATTTAATTTTTTTTTTTCTTTTCTTCTTTTTATTAACTCTTCTGTTTCTTTTTCTCTTTTGGCTAATTCTTTCGCAATCAATGCATCAAGGTCATCTTGAGAGATATGTTCTTCTTCATTACCCAACACTTCTTCACTTTGTTTTAAAGCATCCTCTAGAACCTCTTGAGCATCAGGTAATCTTGTTTTTCTCTTTTTAATCAGCTCTTCAGTTTCCTTCTCGCGCTTAGCTAACTCCTGTGCAATCAAAACATCTATATCATCAAGATCTTTTGTCTGCTGAGATGTAACTTCCGCTTCTGACTTATCTGAACCCATATCCATACCAGCCATATTTTCACTCATATGATATAATTCTGTTTCTTTCTCCTGTTGTTCAATCACCTCTTCTACGTTCATATCTACCTTATTAGTATTTATAACATCCTCATCAACTTCCCTATCCGATTCAATTAACTGAGAAGAATCTATAGTATCAGACTTAGCTAAAAACCTTTTCTTTAAATCACTATCGTCATATTTCCCTTCTCCAAAAATAACTCTATCAATATCAAGTAATATTATCAGTCGCTCATTATACTTACAAATACCTAGAATATATTCTTGTCCAACAGACCCTACTAAAGGTGGAGTAGGTTCCACAATACTTTTCGTAATCCTCATAACTTCAGTAACTTCATCTACAACAAACCCAATACTTTCTTTTTCAAACGTTACTACAATAATCCTCGTATTCTTATCAAAATCACTTTTCTCAAGATTAAACCTAAGTCTTAAATCCACAACAGGAATCACCTTTCCCCTTAAGTTCATCACTCCAAGAACAAAATGATCCACCCTTGGTACAGATGTAATCTCAACCATTCTTATTATCTCTTGAACTTTTAATATATCTATAGCATACTCCTCATCACCAAGCTTAAAACCAACAAGCTGTATAATATCCTCTTCTTTTATAATATCTTCAAATTCATTTTGACTTACCTGTTCAGGACACATTTTACACCTCACAATTTTTTCAAAATATTATTTGCAATATCATCAATACACTCATTTATAAATTTTTCATCTGTGCTATTATAATAACATTCTAACCTTTTTAAACTTTCTGGTATACTTATATCATATGGTATAAATCCAAGCTTTTCAACTTTAATCCCAAGATATTTATTAGCCACATTCTCAAAACCATAAAAAACATTTAATTCCTTCTTAAATTTTAGCATATTTAAAATCAGTCCTACTTTATAACTATTTATTATATTCATAACACTAGGAATTGATTTAGAATCATAAACTTTTAGATCGTCAATTATATCAGTAATTTTCTTGTAATTCATACTTCTACTTCTTAATCGTTTTAATACTTTTTCTAGCAAAGGATTACCTTTCAAGCTTCTTTCAATCAAACGATATAAAGCGATTTTTATGAAACCATAAGAATTCTCAATAGATGTTGGTTCACTGTTCATAATAACAACTTTCTTCTCTGAATAATTAAAAAAATCCAACATATTATAGCTTGTACCAGCTCCCAAGTCCAATATAACATAATCAAAGTTCGTCCTCTTCAATTGATTAATAATTTTTAGTTTTTCATAATTTGATATATGTGCCATACCAAGTATATCGCTGGCGCCTCCAATAAACTTTACTCCAGCAGGAGAATCTATAATTATATCTTCCAAGCTATATTTTTCTTTTAAAAAGTTATAAATTCCTACCCCTGTAGTTTTTAAACCAACAAAATTGTGAAGATTAGCACCTCCCAAATCTCCATCAACCAACAAAACCTTTTTCCCTTTTTCTTTTAAGGAAACAGCAAGATTTGCAGAAAAAAAACTTTTGCCAACGCCACCTTTTCCACTAGCTACAGATATAATTTTAGCCATTTTATCATCTATTTTTATATTTTTTCACTATATAGAAAATAATTATATATACAATAAAAGCTGCAATTATTCCTACAACATGAGTTCCTACAAAAAAAGGTATAAAAACTTCTTTTACATTATTAAACATATCCTGAAAAGTCAAATGCTTCCAATCTATTGATATATTAACCTTTATATCGGTTAAAATTAATCCTACTTTATAACAAAAAGCATAAATAAACAAAACAGTGATCGGGTTAGTAATATAAGCACCTAAAATAACAGGATAGATAGGTAAATTAAAAATATAAGAAACAGCTATGCCCATGACAGTATGAAATCCAAAATAAGGGGAAAACCCTATAAATGTACCAATAGCGGCAGATAACGCAACTACATTAGCTGATCTATCTATTTCTAACAGCCTCTTAATTTTATCACGAAATCTAATATTTCCCTCTTAAAAAATCATTTATAATATCATTCTTCAACTGCAACTTTTAAAACATCATCAAACTTTTCCACAAATACCATTTTTAAAGATTTTCTTATATCTTTAGGCAACTCCACCAAATCTTTTTCATTTTTTTTAGGTAATATTACTGTTTTAATATTATGTCTTTTTGCCGCCAAAAGCTTTTCCTTTAACCCACCTATAGGTAACACTTTACCAGTAATAGTAATTTCACCTGTTAACGCAACATCTTTTTTAGCCTTTACTTCTTTAAACACAGAGTAAATAGCCGTAGCCATTGTTATACCAGCAGAAGGACCATCTTTTGGTATTGCACCAGCAGGTACATGAATATGTATATCATATTGATCAAATATTGCTTCATCTATTCCATGTATTGAAGCAATAGACCTAACGTAGGTCAAAGCTGCTCTTGCAGATTCTTTCATAACATCGCCCAACTGTCCTGTAAGAATAAGGTTGCCTTTACCTTTATACTTTGTACATTCAACAAACAGTATTTCTCCACCAAATGGAGTCCAGGCAAGCCCTGTTACTATACCGATTTCATTTTCTTTCAACTCATCTTCAGATAAATACCTGACTGGTCCGAGATATTTTTGTAAAACTGTTTCTGTAATTAGAAATTTTTCTTTTTTCCCCTCAGCATACTGTTTTGCAGCTTTCCTACAAACCTTTCCTATCAATCTTTCAAGATTTCTTAGGCCAGATTCTCTTGTATATCCAGAAATTATTTTATCTACAGCTACCCTCGTAAACTTAATCTGTTCTGGTTTTAATCCATTCTCAACAACTTGACGTGGGATTAAATATTTTTTAGCAATTTTTATTTTCTCTTCTTCTGTATAACCATGCAAATATATTATTTCCATTCTGTCTTTTAACGCTGGTGGAATAGGATCCAAATAATTAGCAGTTGTTATAAATAGTACTTTTGATAGATCAAATGGCACACCAATATAGTGATCCACAAAAGCGTAATTTTGTTCAGGATCCAAAACCTCAAGTAATGCAGAAGAAGGATCTCCTCTAAAATCCATTCCTATTTTATCTATTTCATCAAGCATAAAAACGGGATTATTCGTACCACAATTCTTTATACCTTGAATAATTTTACCTGGCATCGCCCCAATATAGGTCCTCCTATGCCCCCTTATCTCGGCCTCATCTCTCATTCCTCCAAGAGAGATTCTATAAAACTTCCTACCCATTGCTCTTGCAATAGATTTGCCTAATGAAGTCTTACCTACACCCGGAGGTCCTACAAAACAAAGTATAGGGCTTTTCATGTTAGGATTGAGTTTTCGAACAGCTAAAAATTCCAAAATTCTCTCTTTTACTTCCTTTAATCCATAATGATCCTCATCAAGTATTTGTTTTGCATGTTTTAAATCCAACTTATCTTTACTACTTTTGCTCCAAGGTAATTCCACAAGCCACTCTAGATAAGTTCTTACAACAGTTGCTTCAGCAGAATCGGGATGCATTTTTGACAATCTATCAAGTTGTTTTTCAGCCTCTTCTCTAACCTTTTTAGGCATCCTAGCTTTTTTGATACCCTTTTTAAACTCTTCTATTTCTTTTTGAAAATCATCTTCTTCACCAAGTTCTTTCCTGATAGCTTTTAGCTGTTCTTTTAAGAAATATTCACGTTGGCTCTTATCAATTTCTCCTTTTGCTTCATTTAGAATTTTTTGTTGAACCTCTAATATTGCAATCTCTCTATTTAAGAAATCGGAAACTTTTTTCAAACGTTCTACTGGATTTTGTATTTCTAAAACTTCTTGAGCTTCTTTTATTTTCAAACCAATATTAGCTACAATTACATCAGCAAGCTTTCCTGGATCATCTATACTATCAATAATAGCAAGTAAATCCGGAAGCATTGGTTTACCAAGATTAACAGCTCTCCCAATTTGTTCTTTCACATACCTAGTCAATGCTTCTACATTCAAATCTTTTTCTACTTCAATCTCACTTATGGGCTTAACTTTAACCTTAAAATAAGGCTCCTTTGCAATATACTCTTCTATTTTCCCTCTTTTTAACCCTTGAACGAGAATTTTAACTCTGCCATCAGGTAGCTTTAACATTCTTAAAATCATTGCAACACAGCCTACTTTGTAGATGTCATCCTCTTTTGGAGATTCAACCATTGCTTCTTTTTGAGCTGCTAAAAATATCAATCTATCTTTATTTAAAGCATCATCTATGGCTGCAATACTTGATTCTCTACCAACAAAGAGAGGTAAAACCATATAAGGAAATATAACGATATCCCTCAAAGGTAATAAAGGTAACTCTTCCGGAATATTTATTTCATGTTCTAAGTTTTCCATTATTCCTCCCTCTTCAATCTATTAATAATAATTTCTAAAACACCATCTTTTAATGCTGCCTTAACATTATCTTTATCAATATCTTCAGGTAAAGATATCGCTCGTCTAAAAGGGAAAAAATCCCTCTCCATACGAAAATATGTTACTTTTTTATTGTCATGTTTGATATCTGATTTATACCCCTCTAAAATCAGATTATTTTCATATAAATATACCTTAAAATCCTCAAGTCTAACACCAGGCAAATCCACCAAAACTCTAATTGCATCATCATAAACAAAAACATCCATGAGAGGGTAGTTACTTTCAAATAAAGACTTTTTACTTAAAACCCTATCTAACAACTCAAACATGTCATTTAGTTCTCTACTTAAAAAACCATGAATTAATTTAAACCTTGTCAAAGGATCATTGCTCATTTAAATTTCCTCATATGAACTTATTTTTTATTAGCTCTACCACATAATCTCTCAAATCATCTCTTTCTAATGCAAAATTAAGTGTTGCTTCTATATAACCCCTTACATTACCACAGTCAAATCTTTCACCTTTAAACTTATAACCATAAACAAAACCTTTTGTAGCTTCTGCCCTTATGGCATCCGTTAACTGTATTTCACCTAATGCCCCACATTCAATGTTCCCAATATTTTCCATTACTGAGGTCGTTAAAATATATCTACCAATAATTGCAAAGTTTGAAGGAGGATTTTTTTCAGGTTTCTCAATCATATCATTAAGCTTATAGAGCCTATCTTTTACTTCTTCTTCAATAGATACAATGCCGTATTTTGACGTATTTTCATACGCAACTTCCTGTAAAGCTATTACACTCCCTCCAACTTCATTATATTGCTCAACAAGCTGACCAATCACTGGTTCTTTACTTAAAATTACGTCATCTGGTAAAATTACTGCAAAAGGTTCATCCCCCACAATACTTTTAGCACAGTAAACTGCATCCCCCAGCCCATTCTGTTCCTTTTGTCTTACAGAAATAAACTCACAGCAATTAGCAAGGTACATAATCTTGTTCAGCTCTTCCTCTTTTCCAGTCCTATTCAAAGCTTGTTCAAGATCAACAAATCTATCAAAATGATCCTCAATAGACTTCTTATGCCTTGATGTAACAAATATTATAGTTTCAATACCAGAATTAACAGCCTCCTCCACTGCATACTGGATAAGTGGCTTATCAACAAGAGTAATCATTTCTTTAGGTATAGCTTTAGAAGCTGGTAACATCCTTGTCCCAAACCCTGCAACAGGTAATATTGCTTTTCTTATTTTCTTCATTTATTCCCCCTTAATAAATTATTATACCTGCGTATCCCACCACCTGAGAAAACTCATTATTTATCACCCCACTATGGGTATGCTCCACAAGTAATGCATTATCAGCTTTAAATAACTTTGCAATCTCCATTCCCACAATTAAAGGATAGATACCACACATACTTATACTATTATCAAAAACAGTATCGTACAATTTCTTACTATTTAAATTCAAAATCTGTTGAATTGCCAACATATCTTTTTTCTCTGTAACCTCAGCATTTTCATAATGGTTAAAATCAGAACTCACTATAATCAGAACATCTTCATCTTTAATATTCTCATAAATTTCTCGAGCTAAACTTATACATTCCTCATACCGCATAGGCATCATAGTTATTGCAGAAAAGCTGAAATTCTTTTTAAAATACTTTAATATAGGTAATACTACTTCTAAAGAATGCTCTCTAACGTGAGCTATTATATCCTCACTAATATATGAAATATTCAATAGTTTATTATTTAAAGTGCTACAAACATCCACATCACCAAACGGTGTCTCCCACGCTCCTTCTGGATAAAGAGCAATTTTTTCTCCAAATCCAGTATGGTTTGGACCTAATAATAATATCTTATCTTTTATGTTTAATCTAGAAATAGTTTTAACAGCAATAGCTCCTGAATAAATATAGCCAGCATGTGGAACCAAAGCCATAACCCCATCTATTTTTTCACCACCATAAGTATGATTTTCAAAAAAACTTATCAGTTCATTAGAGTTTTCAGGATAAAAATACCCTTTTACCGCTGCTTTTCTGTACATATAAACCTCGCTAATTTTTCATACCAGTCGTCCCAAATATTTATAGAAAAATTAAAGATGCTATAATCGTTAATATAAAAAAAATGCTTCCCATCTAATTTTTTGTTCTCAACCCAAGGATTCCCATTTTCTATGATCTGTCCAATTTTTCTAAATTCAAGATTATATTTATCTAGATATTTATAAATTTTACTCTGTTCTAAATTAGCATTTTTTGACCTAACAATAATATAGTTTTCGTATCTAAAAATTTCAATTTCATTTTCTTTCAAAATATACAAAGTAGACTCTTGAAAGTTACTTATGAATTCCCACTCTCCTTCTATTTTATAAATACTATAATTATTCCCATTAAAACCTAATCTTAACATTTCCTGTTTAGGAAGATAAGAAAATATCACTTTGATATTCTTCCCATTATTCAGAATATCAGAAAATTTCTGTGTCTTTGACTTTTCTACAGGTTGAGATTCTTTGAAAGACTTTATTTTTTCTAACAATGTAAGAGTATCAAAACCAAATTTCTTTTTAAATCTAAAAAATTTTAATCTATTATATAGACTTTTTTTAAACAAATAGTAAATTTCATTTTTATCTGAATTACCGTTTGATAATAAACTAAACTTAGTTATTTTATTATTTAATAAATAAGCAGAATCAAAAAAACAAGGAAAATACAAATCGGTAGATGCAAAAATAACTTTATACCCCATTCTCTTAATAATTCTAGATAATTTAATCATATTTGGAGATGGATTAACAAAAACAACTTCTTTAATAACTTCTGATTTCATTGTAAAAAGAATCTCTTTCCACAGGAATTAAATTTGCCGATTTTATTAAATACACTAATTCGTCTAATGTTAACCCTTCCTTACTTCTAGCACCTGCAGAGTGTGTAATGTTTTCCTTCACAATTGTCCCATCAAGATCATCTGCTCCAAATTTCAATGCTACTTGTGCAGTCTTTTCACCTAGCATCACCCAATAAGCTTTTATATGTGGGATATTATCTAAAACAATTCTTGATAAAGATATAATTCTTAAATCCTCTACACCAGTGGATGGTTTCATGGAACTCAAAAAAGTATTTTCTGGATGAAAACTTAGCGGTATAAAAGCTACAAATCCTCCTGTTTTTTCCTGCAAAGTTCTTAATTTCTCTAAGTGTTCTAATATGTCATCCACACTTTCCAGATGCCCATATAGCATCGTAGCATTACTTTTAATTCCTTCTTTATGAGCTATTTCCATAATCTCTAACCATTTCTCTCCAGAAATTTTTTCTGGACAAATCTGTTTTCTAACAGAACTAGAAAAAATTTCTGCCCCTCCACCTGGCATCATATCAAGACCAGCCTTTTTAAGCATTGCTAAAACTTTGCTTACTGGCAACTCACTTATTTTACTAAAATAATCAATTTCAACTGCACTAAAAGCTTTAACCGTTTTTTCAGGATAATGTTCTTTAATTGCTTTAAGCATATCCAAATAATATTCAAAAGAGTGGTGGGGATGTAATCCTCCAACTATATGAATTTCCCTTGCATCATCTCCTTTGTCACCAATATATTTTATAATTTGATCTAAACTCATAGAATAACTTCCCTCATCCCCCTCATCTTTTGCAAATGCACAAAATTTACATTTATTCAGACAAATATTTGTATAGTTTAAATGTATATTTTTAATAAAAAAAACTTTTTTACCCCACTTTTCTTCTTTTATCCTATTCGCTTCATTTCCTAGCTCTATTAAGTCATGGCTCAACACATCTACCATCTAAATCCCCTTTTTTTCATAGCCGACTTAAAAACTTTTACAATCTCACTATCAAACTGAGTCCCACTACATCTATCCAACTCTTCCATAGCCCATGTTAATGATCTCCTTTTTCTATAACTTCTATCTGTCGTCATAGCATCAAATGAATCTGCTACCTGTAAAATCTTTGCTCCAAGAGGTATTTCATTTGCTGTTAATCCAAAAGGGTAACCGCTACCATCTAGCTTTTCATGATGATATAAAATATAATCAGGCACATCTCCTAAAAACTCAATTGGATCAAGGATTTCCTTGCCATAAATTGGATGTTTTTTCATTTCTTCAAACTCTTCATCAGTCAATCTGTCTGGTTTTGTAATAACATGAGTCGGAACCCCTATTTTACCGATATCGTGTAACAATCCTGCATAAGTCATGACCTCTTTAAAATTATCAGAAAAACCAAACTCTTCCACTATCATTAAAGAATAATTTTTCACATTCTCAGAATGCCCTCTCGTATAATGATCCTTTGCATCAACAGCCACAGCCAACGAATTAATAGTTTCAAAATAACCTTTTGCTAATTCTTCATAAGCGTAAGAATTCCTCAATGCGATTGAAAATTGATTTACAAAAATCGAATATATCCTTTCATGTATTACGTCAAATACCTTTGAACCAATATTTACAAGTACAAAAACCCCCCAAATAAATTTTTCAAAATACATTGGAACAACAAGAAAATTTACATCCTTACCATTTATTTTCACAGACTCATTTATTATATTTTTCCCATAAAAAAGTTTTGCAACATTCTTAAAACTAAACCTATTTTCAAGATAATGTTTTATATCTTCACTAAGATTATACGATTTTTTAAATGCTTTTGTAAATATATGGAAAAAACAACCACTAATTAGTGAATCAGAAAAAAGCATTCTCTCCATTCCATTTAAAATCTCTTCATGATCTAGTGTTTTATTGAAAAATAAACCCGCATCATATATCTTTAATAATTGTTTGAGTTCTACCACTTCTTTCTTCAACTTTCTATTTTCATCAGCTTTTTGAAGTTTATTTATCAAATCTTCCACTTTAAACGGTTTTGTAACATAATCAAAAGCACCTTCTTTCAAACATTCTATTGCACTATCAATGCTAGGAAATCCAGTCATAACAATCACTGGTAAATCTGGATACCCTTTTCTAATTTTTCGAAGAAGAGTAATTCCATCCATTTCTGGCATCTTAATATCGGTAATGACAAAATCAAAATAATTTTTCTTCAACAATTCCAATGCTTCAAATCCACTACTAACACCTACAACTTGATATCCTTCTGTGGATAAAATAATATCTAAACTATCTCTTACATAATCTTCATCATCCACAACTAACACTTTATATTTAAATTCTTCCATAACAACTCCTAGAATTTCCCTATATAAATTGGAATATTGTTTATAATACTGACAGTAAAACTAATCAACTTATCAATTATCCATGGGAAAAAAATTATCAGAGCAACAACAACAGCTAGGATCTTAGGGATGAATGTTAATGTCATCTCTTGTATTTGTGTTACAGCCTGAAATATACTTATTATCAAACCAACAACCAATCCAAAAATTAGCATGGGTGCTGCAATCATCAACGTTAGCTCCAATGTCTTTGTGGTTATTTCAATAACAAAGTCTACAGTCATTTTCAACCTTATATTTTATACTACTAATAAAAACTTCTTACTAATGAACCAACTATTAGTCCCCATCCATCAACTAATACAAATAACAAAATCTTGAAAGGTAACGATATCATAACAGGAGGAAGCATCATCATACCCATTGACAATAAAACACTTGCTACTACAAAATCAATAACTAAAAATGGTAAAAACAGTAAAAAACCTATTTCAAAAGCCGTTTGTAGTTCACTTGTAATAAATGCTGGAATAATCACAGTATCTGGAATATCATCTGGAGTCTTGGGCCTTTTTATTTTTGCTATCTCAATAAATGTAAGCAATTCTTTTTTCCGAGTATTTTTTAATAAAAATTCCCTCAACGGTTTTTTTGCCTCAACAAGAGCCTGAGTAAAAGTTAGTTTCCCACTTAAATATGGTTGCAAAGCTTTTTTATTCATTTCACTAAAAACTGGAGACATAATGAAAAAAGTAAGAAATAGTGCAAGACCTATTAAAACCTGATTTGGTGGAGATTGCTGTGTTCCCAACGCACTTCTTAAAAAAGAAAATACAATAATTATCCTTGTAAAAGATGTGACCATTAGTAATATTGCCGGAGCTAAAGTAAGAATAGTTAATAAAAAAATAATTTGTAAAGTAACAGCTACATCGTTTGGATTCTTAGCAGTCTCTACACCAAAACGGAATGTAGGTAAAGGGATATTATCTGCAGCACAAACGTAAACAGATGAAAAAATAATTAATAAGCATATATGCAGAATTATTTTTTTCTTAACGATTCAACCTTCTCCCTTACAATTGTTTTAGTAATTTCCATATCTTCTTTTGTGACTCTTTTACCAAAAAAACGCAAATAACTTGAAAAATCATGATATTTGGAAAACCCTTTTTTTATCTTACTAATTTCCTCTTCATCTGTGAGTTTATCAATAATCGTAACTGAAGCATTAGTATAAGCCAAAATATAAAGTATTGAACCCAATTCCACAAATAATAGTGAAATACCAGGCATCAAATCCATTTTACCCAAAACACGTCCAACACCAGGAACAACCTGATGCAGTTTTTTTCTATACAAAAATTTTAACATTATAAAAGATAAAACAATCATTATTAAGACAATAATAAGTCCCACAATTATACGAATATATGGACTCATTGAATTAGTTTTATTTTCAGCACTGCCACCATCTTTAAATGGAATTTTTATCTCCATTTTATTACCTTTAATGCTATAAGATGGCTCCACAACTTTCTTTATATAACTTATCTCTATATAATACTTTCCGCTTGTATCATAGTATCCTTTTACATATGATACTGGTAAACCTAAAAACTCCCGTTTAAACTGCTCACCTTTTACACCACTAATTAAATAAAAAAACGTGTTTCTATTTATTTTTTTATCAATAAGCTTAGGAGTATTTTTAAATTTAATATCTATCAGCATATAATTTTCTTTTACATCATAATCAAAACACCAAACACTAAAAGTTACCAGAAAAAAAAATAAAACTAAAATGATTTTTTTAATCATAAAGTCCATCTCTTTTCTTGTCTATAATGTTTTCTAATGTATAAATATCTGAAATTCTTACAGCAAATTTTTCATCAATCACCATAACCTCACCTTTGGCTATTGGTCGATTAGCCACTAGTATATCTACTGCTTCTCCTGAAGTTTTATTTAACTTTACAATTGAACCACTATGCCAAGCCAGCATTTCTTGAATTGTAATTTTTTCTCTTCCCAACTCTACTATTACATCTAATATTACTTCTCCAAACTCCTTTTTTATCTTACTTATATTATTTTTCATCTTCCACCTATTGTGCAACAAACTCTGTAAAATAGATATTTCTTATTGCTCCAGTCGTTAAAATAAGATTTATTCTCCTTATTAGTTCCTGTTTTAACGCAAGCTTTCCTTGAGCAGTACTAACCTCAGCATATGTTTTAGAGGATAAAACTGTCAGAATTACATCCCTAATTTGAGGCTTTCTTTTATCCATTTCTTCCTGAAGCTTCTCACTATCAAGCTCAAGCTGCATAGTAACCTTCAAATACCTTGTACCTCCAGGATCTGCAAGATTAACTATAAATGTATCAAGAGAATACAACGGTCCAATCCCAGAATCTACTTTAGATTGCTTTTTCTCCTTTGTTTTATCTCCACCATTTTTATCTGCTTTACCCTTTACCAAAAAGAAATAAGCAGCACCTCCACCAGCAAGTAACACAACAACTAATATTATAATAATAAATAACTTTGACTTTTTCTTCTTTTTACCACCTTCTTCTTGTTCTTGAGTATTTTTATCCTCTTCTGCCATTAAAAACCTCCACTATTATTTTCTTCAAAGATATTTTTATTTGATTCAGCGAGCTCAGGACTTACAAAATTAATCTCAACTCTTCTATTTTTAGCTCTATTTTCTGGAGTAATATTCGGTACTAAAGGATGATATTGAGCATATCCTGCAGCGCTAAGTTTTTCAGGCTTTACTCCTTTACTTATTAAAAACTTAACAATTGATACAGCTCGAGCCGTAGAAAGCTCCCAGTTTGAAGGAAATTTCGGAGTATGAATAGGTATGTCATCAGTATGACCTTCTACTAAAATATTGTAAGGAGTATCTCTCATTACTGCCGCAAGCTTTTCAAGAATTGGTATAGCAGAAGGTAAAATATCAGCACTCCCAGGTTCGAACAATACAGAGTCCATTATTCTTACAGAAATACCTTTATCTGTTTTTACTACCGAAATCTGACTGCTAAGATTAGCCTGTTCTATATAATTCCTCAACCCTGCTAACATCTGATTTTGGGTCTTTTTTATCTGCTGCACAAAATCCATCTTTGACAATATCTCTTCCTTTCCCATTTCTGACTTTCTACCTGCTTCAAGTACGCCAAGTGCACCCTGAAGAGAGCCAAGAGCTTCTTTTATCTTCCTCTGATCAAGGGACGCCATTGATAAAAGCAAAACAAAAAAAGTCAAAAGCAATGTTGTCATATCCGAAAATGTTACCATCCACTCTGGAGCTCCAGCTTTACATTCTTCACATTTTTTTTCTGCCATATATCACCTATTCAAACTGTGATTTTCTCATTTTTGGAGGAAGATATGCATTAAGCTTTTGCTCCACTATTCTTGGGTTATCTCCAGCTTGTATAGCCATAATACCAGCAATCATTATTTCCCTCAATAAAATTTCCTCTGCAGAACGAGTTTTCAATTTACCAGCCAATGGTGAAGCAAAAAGGTTAGCAATTATTGCTCCATAAAATGTTGTAAGCAATGCCACAGCCATTGCTGGACCAATAGAACTGGGATCACTCATAGTTTGAAGCATTGCTACCAAACCAATCAGAGTACCAATCATCCCCATAGCTGGAGCAAAACCTGCAATGCTTTCAAGTATTCCAACACCCTCTTTATGCCTTTCTTCCATATAAGATAATTCTGTCTCTAAAATAGATTTTATTACTTCAGGTTCAGTACCATCAACAGCCAGCCTAATCCCTTTTTTCAAAAACTCATCACTAATCTCATTTTCAGCAGATTCCAAGGCTAAAATCCCATCTCTTCTTGCTCTAACTGCAAAATTAACTAGCTGCTCTATAAGTTTTGCAGGATCTTCTGCTTTAAAAAGAAATGTTTTCATAACAATCGCAATAATGTTAAAAACCTTATTCATTGGATAGTTCATAAAAATTATACCAAATGTACCACCAATAACGATTAACACAGAGGGGATATCAATATACACCCCTACGCCAGGTCCCATTAAAAGAGATATAAACACTAATACATAAGCAAGAACAATACCAATAAGGGTAGCTATATCCATATCATCCCACTCCTAAGAAATTATAATTAAAAAAACAATAACTTTCAAAGAAAATTTATACGGATAAAAACGAAATATCAATCATCATTTTACCTCTTCAAATTCATCAATTCCTGTAACAGTTCATCACTGGTTGTAATAACTCTTGAATTGGCCTGAAACCCCCTTTGAGTTGTAATCATGTTTACAAACTCTCTTGCAAGATCAACATTGGAGTTTTCAAGAGCACCAGAAGCAATAGTACCTCTACCTCCTGTAGATGCACGACCGATTGCTGCCTGTCCAGAGTTTGGCGTTTCAGCAAACAACGTATCTCCTACTTTCAAAAGACCTTCCTGATTAGTAAAAATTGCTACTCCCACTTGTGCAATCAACTTTATCTCACCATTAGTATAAGAACCTACAATTTCTCCAGCATCATTAACAGATAATCTTTCCAGTGCCCCCATCGGATAACCATCCTGATCAGTTTCAGTAATTGTTGAAGGAGCAGCTGACAATGTCATCCCATCATAATTCCCTGAAGTCCCTAAATTTACATTTACTCCACTTATAACAGAAGCACCGTTGCCAGGAGAAAGTGTAAAGGCCAAATTAGATAATATGTTATTTGTAAAAAGATCATATACTCCTTGAAATGATCCATCTTGATTAAATCTTACAATAACTGAGTTACCTGTAGTTCCATCGATTGTTATGGAATCGGCATTATCTGCAGGTGTTATGGTCAGCATCCACTCATTGTTAGCTTCATCAAAAAGTGTAAAATCATAATTGACAACATGAGGATTACCCTGAGCATCATAAATTGTCTGACTTGTAATGAGTTGACCACCTGAAGCATTTTGTAAGGTTTGATACTTCATATAGTCAACAAAGGTGGTGTAAGAACCAGGGCCTGTTGCTGTAAAGTTTATATAATCAATACTATTTGGCACACCTTTTTCCCCAGTAACTTTAATTTTTCCATCCACAATTTCAATACTGTTAGCTGGTATACCCATATATCCTTCAAGAGCATTCATTAAATCACCAATCGTATTACCAGCTACACTTATATTACTAACGCCATTCCCATTAGGTGGATTGCCTCCAATTTGTGCATCAAATTGAATTGTTGCATTTGTATCAAGACCAAGAGGTGTTCCAGAGTTAGTGTATAAATTATCCAAAGAATCAGTTTCTTTCGCATATCTCAAAAATAAATTACTTTCAGCAGAATTACCAGCAGATATTGTATTTGTAGTAACCATATTGGACTCAAAGACAGTACCACTATAAGCTTTATCTATTGTAAAGCCTGTAATGTCATATGCACCTATACCTGTATTTAAGTATGTAAACTTGCCTACATTTGTTGTATTATAATCTACTGTAAAACCAGACGACACATTATTACTAATAGCATTTTGTATCTGAACTGCCAATTCTCCCAAATTAGTAAAATCACTTCCAGCATTTAAGATTTTCTCATAGAAAATTTCATCACTGCTTCTACTTGCTGTAACAGAAGAATAAGTTCCAACAAGAGGTTGAAGCAAAGCAGCAAGATTCGCATTTCCTGAGAATGAGTTAATAACCGTTGTATCACTATTCGCAGAATCTCTCTCTATTAAAATTTTCCCACTATTTATTGTAACATTATAATTGTTTCCAGCTCCTGCTTCTGTTTCTAAAATATTTTTTAGCTCTGCAGCCAGTCCTTGGAGTGAATGAAACAAATAGTCATTACTTGCCGTATCAGCTGTAGAATTAGATGAATATGTAAGTGTATAGCTATTACCGTTTACAATTAAATTTAATGTTGGATTTGAATCTAAACCTATACTCACATCACTTGAATTATATACTGCAGCCATATCTGTTATTTCAGTAGCATGTGCTTTTATCCTAACAGGTTCACCATCCACAAGATCTAATTTTAAGCCCTCTGAACTAAAAAGATCAAAAATATTATCATTATCTGCAGCAGTTGTCATCATTGGTTGAAATTCTAAAATAGTTGGTTCAGCTCTGGTATCAAGATTTCCAACAAGTGAGACATTTTCAGTAGCCCTTGCAGGTACACTTGTATAAGCAGAAGAAAGCTGAATGTCAGAAACCTCTGTATCTGTTAATATTTCACCAGTTGTAGCATCAGCCATCCATCCCTGAACTATAAAACCATCAGGAGTTACAAGATACCCATCTTTATCAAAAGTGAAATTTCCTGCCCTTGTATAATACATTTGGTTTTCATTCTCACTTCTTACAACAAAAAAACCATTCCCCTGTATTGCCATATCTGTCGTAACACCTGTATTTTGAAGAGTCCCTTGAGTAAAAATTGTATCAACAGACGCTGTTGAAGTTCCTGTCCCAATTTGTTTTGGATTAATCCCACCAAGATTCCCTGCAGGTGCTTTTCCACCACTAATTGTTTGACTTAACAAATCCTGAAATATAATTCTAGAAGTTTTATATCCTACTGTGTTCACATTAGCTATGTTATTACCAATAACGTCCATACTTTTTTGATGCTCATTCAACCCAGTAATTCCTGCATATAATGACCTTAGCATCTATACACCTCCAAAATTCTTAATTATATACGGAAACTATTTCTTCAGGTTTAACATGTGTAAAACCCAAATCAAATAAAGTATCATTACCATCTTTTAGAATACCGATTACTTTACCGGAAGAATATAGCCTTACCGGTATTTCATTTCCATCACTATCTTTTGCAATTACTTGGTATGAATAATAACCTGGTTGTAATTTAACACCATTTTTATCCGTTAAGTCCCAGCTAAAAAAATTCTCACCATTCACAGCATTAAAACTTACTTCATTAATCAAAGCCCCTTTTTCATCATAAATTTTTATGACAGTATCTTTTGGTTCACCTGACAATTCAAATTTCAATTCTGCACCATTTTCCCCTGCACTAAATTTATTGCCATAAAAAGTAATTGTCTTATCTATAAACCCTACAGCAGAAAACAAATTTAGATTGTTATTCTCTTGATCATCAATAAGTTTATCAAATTTTTCAGATATATTTATTAATTGTTCAAGAGATGAAAACTGCGTAGTCTGTGCAATAAACTCATTATTATCTAGAGGATTCATCGGATCCTGATATTTCAGTTGAGCAACAAGCAAATTCAAAAAATCATCTTTATCCAGCTCTTTTTTAGGCTCCCGGTTAGTATCCATCGAATACAAAGTGGTAGTTATATTATTTGTATTATAAATCATTTGACCCTCCTACGCATAAAGCGCATTATTATAATCTTCCTCTTTTTTATTTATAGAAACCTCTTCCGAAACCCTATTTTCATTTTTAAAATTATTCTTAGCATCCCTATGATTAAACTGCTCCTTAGGTGAATCATCAGCCAAATATCCAAAATCTATATTTGATAAATTTATTCCTTTAGCTTCTAAATGCTGTCTAATTAAATCAGTTTGTGTTACAAGTAAATTTTTTGCTTCATGAGATTCAACAAAAAGTTTTGCTGTCATTTTTCCGCTAACATCGCTAATTTCAATTCTTAGATTTCCAAGATGCTCAGGATGAAGTTTTACAACGATTTTTTGACCACCTTTGATATTTACCATTTTCAAATAATCAACAAACTTCAAAATATCAGCTGGCTTTTCAACTTTAATTTCAACTTTAACTAACACATTATTATCTTGACTATTTGAATGATATAGCAACGACTGATCAGATCTAAAGTCTATTTCTTGTTTATTCCCTTGAAAATTTATTTTATTTATGTTTAAAAAATGTTCTGATAATAGTTTCTTTTTATCAAAAACAAGCTTGGCATCTAACCCTTTTTTTAAAACGTTACCAATGTGTTGTGTATTTTTGGCATTCCTTACTGTTTTTTCCATTTCATTTACAGCCTCATTCTTTAAATCCTCCTTATCAACCTGTTCTGACAACAAATAAGTTTCATCATTCACTATTTTTTTAAATTTAATATTCTCAATATCACTTAATATCTTTTTCACTTCTTCATCAGAAACCCCAAGCTCTAACAGCATCTCTTTCATTATTTTTTTTGCTTCAGCATAATTTTCTGCACTTTTAATATTCTCAATACTTTCTGTTGAAATTTCCAGATTAAGTTGTTCTAATATCTTTTGTAAAAATGAGATTATATTTTGAATATCAGCTTGATTTTCTTTTGTATTATTATCCTCATTATCATCGAGCTTATTACTAAAAATTTTATGAAATTTTTCATTATCAACTGAGTTTGGTTTATTAAGTTTTAGTTGTGTTCTAGGTTTTTTAGAAATGATATCATTAATATTAATTAATGCTTGCTCCATAGCACACCTCCACCATATACATAGAAAAATAAATGCCAATATTTATTAATTTCACTTTAAAACACTGCGAAACATCTAGCAGGACAACTTATTAATAAATAATAGAAAATAATTTCAAGAAATTAACTATTTAAAAAGGAATATATTTCCTGAGCAGCTTGCTGGGAGGGATTATAAATGGAAAAAATTTCTCCAATTTTCGACAACTCACTCTTATAATACTCATAGTTATCAATTAATTTAAAGGTATAATCGATCAAATTTTCTGGAATTAAACTGTTTTGCAACAACTCAGGGACAACCTCTTTATCAGTCACAATATTAGGAAGACCAATATATTTTGTTTTAATAAATAATTTCCCAAGCATCTCTGTAATTTTCCCAACTTTGTAAATAAGAATTAACGGAGTGCCAATAATAGCACTTTCAAGCGTAGCAGTACCAGAGCAAACCCACAACAAGTCCGAATATTTCATTACATCATAATTATAACCTGTTGCAATTGGAATTTTTTCTTTATCAACATATGAATGCAAGATTAGTTTATCCACATTATCAGCTTTAGCTATTACAAACTGGAATTCATTTTTAAGGTTTTTGATGGCTTGCATTATAACTGGCATTAATGATTTTATTTCTTTAACTCTACTACCTGGTAGAACTCCTATAATCCTTTTATCCTTATTTAATGAAAATAAATTCATAAAATCACTTCTATTATTAATTTTATATTTCATATTATCAATAATAGGATTTCCAACAAATTTAGCATTTATCCCTTCTTCTTTAAATAAGTTTTCCTCAAAAGGTAATATACATAAAACTAAATCAACATATCTTTTAATTTTTTCTATTCTACTATAATGCCACGCCCAAACCTGAGGAGCAATATAATATATAACTCTAAAACCATTTTCTTTTGCAAATTTTGCAAATCTAAGATTAAATCCAGGATAATCTACTAAAATTACAACATCAGGCATAACTTCTAAAAGCTTTCTTTTCAATGTTTTGAATAAATTTATAATAAACGGAATTTTACGGATGATACCATCTATACCTATTATGGACATGTCATTTATATGAAAATATTGTATCTGGCCAAGATCTTTTAATCTATCTCCACCTGTACCATATAAAGAAAAATCCGCCATCAGTGAAAGATGACGGATCATATTTGATGCATGTATATCTCCAGATTCTTCACCTGTTACCAAAAAAATTTTCATTTACTCTACAATTTTAGGTGTTATAAATACTAATAACTCCTTTTTGGTTGCTGTATTCGATTTTGCTCTAAATAATGCACCGATTATCGGTATTTTGCTTAAAAACGGAACACCTTGGTACACTTCAGATTTTTCATCTTCATATATACCACCTATTACTGTTGTTTCCCCGTTCTCTAATAACACCTGTGTTTTAGCCTTTTTCTCTTCAGTAGTAGCTGTATTCGCAGTAACTGAACCTAAAGAACTCTTTTCAACTTCAATATCCAAAAATACCATCCCATTTTGAGTAATATGTGGTTTAATTTTTAGTTTAATACCAACATCAACCTCTTGAGTTTCAGTATTGTCACCTGTAGGTACAATAATAGCAGTTCCACCACTTTTGATTTCAGCTTCTTGATTATTTAATGTAGTAATTCTTGGACTAGAAATAGTTCTTACCTTATTTTGACTTTCAAGAGCAGACAAAGCTACATCTAAATTAAAAGTCCTAGATAAATTACCAAGTGACAATGCCAATGCCCCTGCTGGGGTACCAACAGGTAAATTTACTATATATCCAGATCCACCAATCCCAGTAGTTCCCGTATTACCATTAATTGTGATTGTATTTGGAAAATTAATAGATGTAGAATTAACATTGTAATTTCCACCCCATTGGATACCCAAGTTAATATTATTTGTATCTAAAACTTCAACTATTCTTGCTTCAATTGTTACTTGTGGAGTTTTCTTGTCAAGCTCTTTTAACAATTCACGCGCTTTATCAATTGACGATTTTATATCAGTAATCACAAAACTATTAGTTCTAGAGTTAATTTCAAGTCTACCTCTTTCACTTAATACCGATTTTATTATTGCTGAAAATGCTGATGCTTCAGAAAAATTTACCGGTAGAGTTTCTGTCACCAACGGCTCAACTTTTCTGATAGCTTCTTTTTCTTTGATTTTATTGATTTCTTCTGCTTTCATAGCAGCATATCTCTGTTTTGTTATGATCCAAACCAAATTATCATCTTCAATCTTTACTAGGTTATTTTCTTTTAAAATAACCTCCAATGCCTGCGTATAAGGAATATCTTTTACAAAAAGCGTAGCCTTTCCGCTTACTCCATTCCCAAACACAAGATTCTTTTTCCTACCAAAATATATAAGTTTAATTGCTTCACGAACATCCATATCTTTAATATTAAGTGTGATTAAATCAACTTTGTTTACATTTTTCTTATCTTTTCTAGACTCTAAAAGCTCTAGTCCTTTACTGAATTTCACTGTTGCTTTGCTAAAATTCTCAAAACTACCACTAATTAATATACCTTCAGGAGCTGTTTCAACATTGGCATATACTTCATATCCATTTGGTACAATTAATATTGCTGTTTTACCTTCATAGTTTACAATTTTTAAATATTTAAATGGTGATTTTTCATTAAAGCTAATTATATTTTTTACTTTTTTAAGAATTTTAATATTATCATCAAAAACTAATAATAAATTACCATTTACAATTTTTTTTACAAAATTAACTCTACCAGTAGTTTTTACAATTATACTTTGGAAATTCTTAACCGATATAGTTTCAATCCCCACTAAATATTTCTGTTCATTTGGAAGTTTTTCAAAATTATTTGATAAAATGAGGTAGTTTCTATTTTGAGCAGCAAATATTGTTACAGGATTAATAAGTTTTATCAACAACCTCACCTTTTGAGGTGGATAATACTCACCTACTTTAACATATTTTACCAATCCATTATTAAAACTAAAAAATTTCTTCCCACTAATATTTTTAACATCAAATATATCAACATATAAATAATCATTATCCAAGTAACCGTAATCATACCTAACAACACCATTTAATTTAATTTTAAGTAATAAATTGGAATAATCTGAAGAATTTTCAATACCAAGAAATTTATTCCCCACCAAAATATCTTCTGTAAGAGGTTCAGAATAGTTCAAAGTCTTTCCTACTTCTTTCTCCTCTACAGTTATAGGCATAAATGATAATAATAACTTATTATTATCAATTTTATATTTATATCTAATATCTTTATTTAAAAGTATTTCAACACTAGCACCATATATATCTTTATAAATCAATACAGATTTAATGTTATCATCATTATATTTGTAATTTAACAACTTAGAACTCACATTACAATTAGGCACTAAAATTATTAATCTATATGGTTCTTTTCCATAAAAAACTTTTATATCACTCTTATAATTTGTTGACATCTCAGCTCTATATTCATTATTAATTTTAAATATTTCAAATGTTTCTATTTCATTTACATGTTTTACTTCCACAGTCTTCTGGGCACACGAAAACAAAAATAGCAACGTTAAAATACCTAAAAACTTAATATATAACTTCATTATTTACCCTCCTTCTGGGTTAAATATATCTCTTTAATATCAGTTCTGATATTACCAAATATATCTCTTTCGGTTTGTCTTACCACAATCATATTCTCACTCACAGAAATTATTTTACCTCTATTTACACCAATTTCATCACCAACTTTAACGTAATAATTATTTCCTCTAATATCTAACACTCCGATATTACCAAAAGTGCTTTTAAGAATCCCTACAAGTTTTATTTGATCTAAACTGACTTTAAAAAGAGGATTCCCTTGGTTATCAATATCTTTACTATCTTTATACAATTCAACAACAGATAAGAATGGATCTCTAGCGGCCTCATACTTAAGTGGTTTATAATTCTTAGAAAAAACTTCTTTTAATCTTTCTTCTTGTTTTGTTAATGTTTCATTATCAATCTCAAATTTTTCTTGTTTTACCTTTACTGGCTTTCTTTGAGGTTTAAATTCAATATCAGTACTGTTACAACCTACGGAAACAAAAATTATTAAGGTTACTAACCCAATCAAATATTTTGTCATTTTGCAGCTCCATTAGCAGGCACATTAAACATATAAGAATTCATCCCCATGTTAGTCTTAAGAATTAAATTACCTTCTTTATCCTTTATAGGATTAATACTCAATGAGTTAATATTTATAATCTTATCCAGAAAGTTAATTCTATACATAAAGTTGACTAAATCTATAAAACTGCATTCCAAATTCATATTAAAGTTTACAGAAGAGTGAAAGTCATCAATTTTTCTAATACCAGTTGGTTGAAAAAGAGATACTTTGATTCCATTTTTTTCAGCTAATCCAACAAGTTGATCATACAATACATTATATTTCTTTTCATTTGGAAGGATTTTGAGGACTTTACTGAATTGCTCATTGATAATTTCAAACTCTTTTTTAAATTTTTTATAGCTCAAAACGACTGGTTTTAGCCTTGAAACTGAAAGAGCTAATGAATCATAACGTTTCTTTAACCTACTAATTTCTTCAACCTGAGGCTTATATGACATAAAATAATACACAGTAATAACTATAACAATAATAGCAAGTTCAATTACTATCCTAAACTTTAATGGGATATTAGATATTTTTTTTATCATAACTATCCACCTAAATTCACTTTTGCTGTAATTGTAAAACTATTAATATCTATCCCTTCTACTTGATTTTTTCTTACTATTTTTAAATCAACTTGAGAAAAGATATCGCTTCTATACATATTTATAATAAATTCATTAACTGATGTGCTTCTCAGTGATGAAACTTCAAGATTTATCTGACCTCTAGCGTAATTAAGCTTCCTAATCCAAACATCTTGAGGTAATGATTTTTCTAGACTTGTAAGAATCTTATAATACTCTTTTTGTCCCTCCTTTAACTTTACAACTAAATCAATTTTCTTCTGTAACTCAGCTTTACGCTTTTTTAATGCTTTTACCTCCCTATCAACCTTACGTAACTTTCTAAGTTCAGTCTCTAAACGAGATATCTCACTTTTGATTAAACTCTGTTGTTCTTTTAACTTAGCATTAACACTAACAATACCAACAACAATCGATAATATTAAAAGGAAGAAAACAACCAGCTCTAAATAAATCCCTTGCAAGCGAAACTTTTTCTTCTTAGGTAATAAATTAATCCTTATCATTTTTCATCCACTCTTCTCAATGATAATCCACACGCAACATTAAATCTATACAAATTGTTATTTAGCATATCCTGGTCAACATTTTTTGCAATTTCAAAGTTTGCAAATGGATTAAAAAACACCGACTCAATCTCACAAAATTTCTCTATATACTCTCTTAAGCCATATATGTTCGCCCCACCACCACAAACATATATTTTATTTACAACCATCTGCGTGCTAGAGTAAAAATAATTAATACTATTTTTAATCTCTGTTGCTAACCTTTCATTAAAGTCTTCAACGGCATTTTTCAAGTCATCATCAAATTCTAGAGACTCTTTATCAAAAAGCTTCAACCTTGCATCTTCATAAATATAATTCATTCTCTTCTGAATTTCCTCAACACAGTTTTTTCCTCCAAAATCAACAGTTCTTGAAAACTCATAAAGACCATTTTTAATATAGACCATTAACGTCGACGTATGCCCAATATTGATAATTAAAGATACTTCATCTTCTCTACCATAGTTAGCTTCAAAGCAATTCATCAATGTAAAGACTTCTAGATCAATAACTGTCGGTTTTAATTTTGCAGATTCAAGCACAGAAATAGCATCTGCAATTAAATCTTTTCTCGCAACTGCTAAAATTACATCTGCTTGATTAATAGTCTCATCAAATCCTATTATTTCATAGTCTATATTTACATCTTCAATGTTCATTTGGATATACTGCTCTGCATCCCATCTAAAAGTTTCGTCGAAAGACTTACGATCAGGCACATTTGCCTGTACTCTTTTAACTATTACATCATTACCTTTCAAAGCTGTACCAACATTTTTGTGACTAAACTTACCTCTTTTAAATGCATTAATTATAGCTGTTATAACTTCATTATAATCAACAATAGAACCTTCAGAAATAACATCTTCCGGAAGATCTTCCACAATTGCGCTTACCAACTCAAAACCATTCTTTTTACTTTTTAACTCTACTATTTTTATTGCATCACTTCCAATATCAATACCTATCACATTCTTTTTCTTAAACATAACTATTCCCCATATATCTTTTCAAAAAAACAACTATATTCTCCTGTATGACAAGCAACCCCTTTTTGAACTATTTTATACAAAATGCAATCGCCATCGCAATCTATACAGATTTCTTTTATATATTGGATATTACCAGACGTTTCCCCTTTTTGCCATATTGTTTTTCTGCTTCTTGAAAAATAGTGACACTTGCCTGTTTTTATCGTTAGCCTCAAGGCTTCCTGATCTACATATGCTTGCATTAACACAGATTTAGTATTAATATCCTGTACAATAACAGGAACCAAACCACCCATTTTTTCCCAATCAACCTTTGCTAATACAGAGGCTAAATCATTCATAATAAAATTTTAACATATTTTTAAACTTTATCAATAACAATCATCTAATTTCATTAAGAATTTTTAAAATTTTTTTCTCCTCTGCAGGTGTAATATTCAACCCGCGTTGTTTCATTGCATACAATACTCTTTTCCAGTCACTAATACCTCTAGATAAATATACAATTTCAGAACTATGGCATAAACCACACTTCTGCTCTATCAGATCAAATTTTTTTGAACGACAAGATACTACACTAACAAATACGAGGCAAAAGCTCACCAGTAGGTATTTCAATATACCTCTTACCTCCAACTTTAGTTTCTAAAATTATTTTTTTACAATCTGTCACTTCACCAACAATGGCTGCATTTTTACCATTTTTCGTTTTTCTTATTAACTCAAGGGCTTCATCAGCATAATCACTATCAACAATAATAACAGCAACTCCTTCATTTGCCATTTGCAAAGGATCAAAGCCCAACATCTCACAAAAGTAGTTAACACTTTCTAAAATTGGAACATTCTGCTCTTGAATCAAAAATCCTTTACCACTTTTATCAGTTATCTCATTCAAAACTGCTGCCACACCACCTCTAGTAGCATCCCTAACGAACTTAATCCTTCTATAATCTAGTTCTTTCAGCACATCATACAAACTACAACAATCGGATTCAATATCACTACTAAAACCTAATTCACTCCTCGCAATTAATACAGCAACAGAATGTCTTGCTATATCGGAAGAAAAAATCACTTTATCACCAATTTGTATCCTATCGTAACAATTCAAATCACTTCTAAGTTCTCCAAAACCTGTTGTATTCACAATTATAGTGTTTATTCCATCAATTACTTTTGTATCTCCAGTTATAATTTTAACACCCACATCGCTAATCGCTTTTCTCATTGAATCAAATATTTTCAATAGATTCTTCATTTTATATCCATCAGGAATAATCAGTGATAATGTCAAGTATTTTGGTACACCGCCACTAACTGCGACATCATTGCACGTCCCATAAATAGACAATTTTCCGATATCCCCTCCTGAAAAAAACTCTGGTATTACTGTAAAAGAATCTGTACTAATTATTAATTTACTTTTTTCTATATTTACTAGTGCAGCATCTCTTAAATCATCCAATAAACTGTTACCAAAGTATTCTAATATAACATTCTTAATAAAGTCATTAGTACCTTTACCACCACTACCAATATTTTTGTTAATAAACTCCACTATTTTTTATCCTCCAAATTTATAATAAGCGGCACAAGACCCTTCATTTGAAACCATACATGGGCCAAAAGGATTATCTGGAGTACATCTTTTGCCATAAAAAGAACAATCTGTCGGATTTATCCTACCTAATAAAACATCACCACATCTACATCCAGGTAAGGACTTATCATAATCAATAAAAATATTAAATCTCTCGATTGCGTCATATTCTTTATAGTTATCTCTAAGCTTTAATCCACTTTTTCCTATAATACCAATCCCTCTCCAACAAGCATCACAATCTTCAAAAACTTCATACATTAACTTCATAGCCAGTTCATTACCATTACTTTTTACCACTCTACCATAATTATTCTCTACCCAGAATTTTCCTTTATTTACCTGTTCCATTAATAATTTTACACTCATTAATATATCCACAGGTTCAAAGCCAGAAATCACACAGGCAAAACCGCTTTTTACCAATGGTTCATATAATCTTTCACCAGTAATAGCAGAAACATGACCTGGGCACAAAAAACCATCAACCATAACTTCTTTCTGATTTGCTATAAAATCTAAAACTCTTGGCATTGTTTTATTCATAACAAAAAGTGATACATTTTTAATATTTTCTTTTACTAACTGTTTCACCAAAGCTGCAGAAGCTGGTGTTGTCGTCTCAAACCCTATACTTAAAAATACTACTTCTTTACCTGTATTTTTAGCAATAGATATCACATCCAAAGGAGAATAAATTACTCTTACATCAAATCCAATACTACGAAGCATGTACAAGTTCTCACCATTACTACCGGGAACTTTAAGTAAATCACCATAAGTTGCAATAATCACATCATTATTTTTAACCAAATCAAATATAGCATCTATTTCACCCTGCGATGTTACACAGACAGGACAACCTGGCCCAGAAATAAGATTAATATTTTCAGGTAGCAACGTTCTTAATCCAAATCTTGAAATCGACATAGTATGTGTGCCACACACCTCCATAAACCTATATTTATGCTTTACATTAATGTTACCTATCTGCGTCAATAAAATATCAACTGTTTTCTTATCTCTATAACTATCAATCAATCTCATCAGCATATTCTATAATCGTTTTCAATGTTTCCTCAGCTTCTTTAGGATCCATCTTTGCTATAGCAAATCCTACATGAACCATCACATAATCACCAACTTCAATATCATCAGCCAACATCATTGTAGATACTTCTCTTTTTGTCCCAGCAATATCTACTATCACCGAAAATTCCTTAATTTCAACAACTTTACCTGGTAATCCTAAACACATACTAATACCCCTTTCGAATCTTGTATATTATAGAAATAATAATACCTGTAACAAAACCTGAAATATGTGCCCACCATGCTACTCCACCAACAATCTCAAAAGTATTTTGGGCCATACTATTTAAAAACTGAATAAAAAACCATAATCCTAGAAATACAACTGCAGGAACATCAATTACTGTAATAAAAATCAAAATAAAAAGCAATGTCTTAACTTTTGCATGTGGAAATAAAATAAAATATGCCCCCATAACTCCAGCTATAGCACCACTTGCTCCTATCATCGGAATATTCGATTGAGGATACATAATTATCTGAGAAATAGCAGCAGTTATCCCACAAAATATGTAAAATAAAAAATATTTTATATGTCCAAACTCATCTTCCACGTTATCACCAAAAACATACAAAAAATACATATTAAACAATAAATGAAAAAAACCTCCATGAATAAATATTGATGTAATAAACGGTATAATTTTTTCCAAAAGTGATACCGTATCTAATGGAAGAAACAATTTTATAGGTACTATACCATAATTTAGAAAAAAAAGAGATAAAAGATCATCTCCTAGTTTCTTTTCATATACAAAAACAAGAACACTACATAAGATAATTAAATAGTTAATAACAGGTATTCTTTCAGATGGAATTGAATCTTTTAATGGAAACACTTTTCACCATGAAAAAGCGGGCAATATGCCCGCAACAACTCTATTTATGACAAGTTGTGCAACTTGTACCTTTTTTCACTTTATACTTCTTATGGCATGGAAAACACAATTCTTTATGAAAGGTATTACTTGTTCCTTTTAAAACCTTTATCTCAACTTTCAATGTACCCTCTTCTGGATTACTGTGACACTCTTCACATTTAAACATCTCAAAATGTTGTTTATGTGGAAATATAACGGGTTTTTTTGTCGTTTTTATATCATGGTTTTCTGCTATATTTATTGTCTCAGGTGCTATTTCAATAAGTTCTTCTGGATTGTCAGCCTTAAGTTCATGTGGAGTTTCACCCTTCTTTTCCGATGACTCTGTCATATAAGCAACTTTTTTAGATTCTTCATGTGTAGTAGCTTCTACTTCTTCAGTCTCAACATAATTTTCAATTTTCTCTACCATCTCATTAGCCTTTTCAATAATTAGATCAAAATATTCAGGATTATGAAAACCTTTAGAACCATCCATCTCTAAAATTCTAACATAATATTGAAATTCATTAAACAATTTACGTTTAGCTGCCGGCATTTCTAATCTTTCATCAAACAATTCATCTCTAACTTTTTGTAAGCTAGATAATTTTTCAAGGAACTCTTTCTGTGTATCTATCAACATTTCTCCATAACTTTCATCGTGACAAGAAGTACATGTATCAGTGTTTGGTCTTACAAATGGATCCTTATGACAATCAGTACATTCTAGATCTGCCATATACCATGGTGATTCTTCTAACCCTTTAACAAAAACACCTTTTTGTATTTTATCCTGCATTGTATGGCATGCAGCACAGTCCATATTTTCAGGTACTTTAGCAGATTTGTTCTCTTTTGTGACTTTATAATGACATGCAAAACAGGTTTGCATTTTTGGCAAATTATGAAAATCTCCACCATGAGCAACGCCTAAATGGCAGTCTACACAATTTAAACCAGCATCAATATGTATTTTATGATTAGGAGTAACTCCTACTCTAGTATCCTCAGTTAATATATCTGGTCTACCAAAAGATTCTCTAAACCTTGGGTTTACAACATTATCAATTTTCCTAAATTTTACACCAAGACTCATTATACGTTCTTTTCTAATCTTTTCATTAATTGAATCAGTATGACAAAACATACAAGTCTCATTAGGTACTAATTCAGCAGCTTTCTTTTTATTTGATGCTCCTTCAGCTAATATCTTTAACTTATGTTCATCTGACAAAAATATTTCACCATAAAGATCTTTCAATCCACCAATTTTTGCTTTCATATAACCAACAAACCCTGGCCTCCCATGACAATCTATACATTCGACTTCAGCAGTTGAATGTATATTTTTAGACCATGTATAATACTCCCCCAACGGGCCTACCTTCTGCGCAGGGTGGCATTTACCACAAAATTCAGACTCTGATGTATAATGTAATACTTTAACATTAGCAAAAATAAAACCTACAACAATAACAGTAATTATAATTACAAAGACTACAGGGTCTTTTCTGATAAAATTCTTTAATTTCTCCCACATAATAGTCCTCCAATACAAGAGGGAGAGTAACCTCCCCCTCTTAAATTATATTACTTAACAACAAACAATAGTATCAAACAAATTACTAAAGCATAAATTGCAAGAGATTCGATCATCGCAAGACCGACGATCATTGAAGTCATAATTTTACCAGAAGCACTTGGATTTCTTGAAATACCTTCAACAGCGCTTCCAACAGCTCTACCCTGCCCAAGTCCAGTACCAAAAGCTGCAATACCAATACCAAGACCTGCAGCAAGATAAATAGCCCACTTATAATTTCCTCCTGCAGATGCACCCTCAGATGCAAATGCGCTAAGAGCAAAAAGCCCCATAATTAAAGCTGTGTTAAAAAGTACTTTGAGTGTTTTCATGCATTTCCTCCTTATTTTATTGTTTTAATGTGCTTCTTCTAGAGCACCACTAATATAAATCATCGACAACATCATAAACACATAAGTTTGCAATGCACTTGTAAAAACTCCCATAAAAAACATTGGCAATGGAACCAAATAAGGCACTAAAACAAATAAAATCGCAATAACTAAATCTTCACCAAAGATGTTACCAAAAAGCCTCATAGATAAAGACAATGGTCTAGATAAATGCCCGATCAGTTCTATAATAATCATTAATGGTGCCAGCGCAAGCATAGGCCCCATAAAGTGTTTAATATATCCTATGCCATGTTTTTTAAACCCAATAAAATTGTAAACAAAAAAAACAATAATCGCAGGTGCAACGGTAGAATTTAAGTTTGATGTTGGAGAAAGAAAGCCTGGGATAAGACCTAACACATTTGAAATAAACACATAAAGTCCTATAGCAAATATCAACGGAATATACGGTTTACCTTCTTCACCCATAATGTCAATGGCCATATTGTAGATACCAGAGACAAGTAATTCAAAGATATTTTGCCCTTTAGATGGAATTTCACTCCTCATCTTACTGGCAACAGAACCAATGACAAACGTTATCAACACAACTATAAATGTCATAAATACATGAATATACTTCGCTTGAATCTCATTCGGTAAAAATGAAAAGATATTAAGTGGATGCTCCATCCGTTTTCCTCCTCTCTTCAATAATTACTATTAGGGGAATTGTAAAGGGAATAAGAGAGATACCCACCAACAATCCCCATATATTTACAATATGATTCTTAAACCAAACAACATACAATAATAATATAAAAACCAACCTAAAGAAATATCCAACTATGTTATAACTATTAATATTACCACTAAACACTTTTCTTAATTTCCTACTCATAAGCATAAAGTTTAATGCAGTTGTTAGATAACCAAATGTAAAATTTTCTATAAAACCACCATTAGTCAACAGTCTGCATACAGTATACAAAATTATAAAAAAAATCAATGAAATTGTTAAAACTTTAATCTCCATTTTCATCGTAAAGGTCAGTTTTTTTTATAAAGTAAATGATATTTTTAAAGCCAGCAATTACCCCCAAAACCATAAATAACATAGTTAAGTATGGTTTTGTGTTAAATATTTTATCAAGATACACTCCCATTGCAGTCCCAATTAATATTGCAGCTACAACAGAGATTCCAATAGAACTTGCATTTAAAAAACTTCTCATTTTTTTGTTTAATTTCATTTTTTACCCTTTGGCAACCCTTTACTTTTATAAATATCTATTGCAAACAAAACTCCAGTACCAGGTTCATCAAAATGTAAAATCTTGTCAACCCCATCAATAAACTCATCTAGTTTATCATCTTCCACAGATGTTATTATAGTTTTATTGGAAGCTTTACTCCCTATCATTAATTCTTTAAACGCAGCAAAAATCGGAATATCATATACTAGAATTTTTCCCATACCCACAGAATCATAAACTGTTCCCCCAGTTATCCCTGCTTCTACCATATATTCTAAGACTTCTTCCAATAACTCAGTTTTATTTATCACAATAATAACAAGCTTCATCTGTTAACCAAACATCTCTTTCAAAGTTTCATAATGTTTCTTTATAGTAACTTCTAAATCCTCGTCACTATGTGCTATTGAAACAAACATTGCCTCAAACTGACTAGGAGCTAAATTTACACCTTTTGCTAACATTTTATGAAAAAACTCTGCATAAAGTTTCGTGTCAGATTGTATCGCATCCTTAAAAGACTTAACATAACCATCTATAAAAAACATACTTGCCATCGACTCAATACTATTAAATGCAAATTTTAAATTTAACTTCTTTAGATTTTCATTAAATCCTTCCCAAAGTTTACTCGCTTTATTTCTTAACTTATCATAAAAAGCTGGTTCTCCTAAAATTTTTAATGTCTCAATTCCAGCTGCCATAGCTAAAGGGTTTCCACTAAGAGTCCCAGCTTGATATACCGGTCCTACAGGTGAAACCATTTCCATAATATCTTTTCTACCACCATATGCACCAACGGGTAATCCTCCACCAATTATTTTACCAAGAGTTGTTAAATCAGGATTAATACCAAAATATTCTTGTGCTCCACCTTTTGATAACCTAAAACCGGTTATTATTTCATCAAAAATCAAAAGAGAACCTTCATTTTTACATAATTGTTCCAGATCTTTTAAAAAACCTTCTTTTGGTAACACAACACCCATATTCCCTGCAACAGGTTCTATAATTACACATGCTATCTCACCTTTATTTTCCATAAATAGATTTTTGACAGATTCTATATCGTTATAATCAGCAATTAATGTCAATTTTGCAAATTCTTCAGGAACACCAGGACTACTAGGCTGATTAAATGTCAAAGCTCCACTACCTGCTTTAACAAGTAAACTATCAGAATGACCATGATAGCATCCTTCAAACTTGATAATTTTTTTTCTGTTAGTATATGCTCTCGCCAATCTGATTGCACTCATAACAGCTTCAGTTCCTGAATTTACCATCCTCACCATCTCTATAGTTGGGACATACTCTACCACCAATTTAGCCAACTCTAACTCCAGCTCAGTTGGTGCACCAAAACTTGTACCATTTTCAATCACTTCTTTTAGCCTTTTCACGACCTTAGTATTACAGTGTCCTAATATTAATGGTCCCCAAGAACCAACATAATCAATATATCCATTACCATCTATATCATAAATTTTTGAGCCCTCGCCTCTCTTCACAATAATTGGCTCACCCCCAACAGAACCGAATGCCCTAACAGGCGAATTAACTCCACCAGGAATAAATTTTTTGGACTCTTCAAAAATATTCATAATTCTCCTCCACAACTTTTTTAACTATTTTAACAGACCTTTCAAAATCATCAATATTATTATTTTCAAACACTAAAAACTTTGGGATAAAAAGTTTAAATGTTTTCATAAAATCTAAGCTACCATTATCGATACTATTGTGATCATCCCTGACACCAAAATTGTTATGAATATGATACTCAAAAATATAGCCTTTCAACTTATTAATCCAGTACTCTAATGTAACTTTAGAAAATAAGTTAAAATGCCCAAAATCAAAACAAACCCCCATTCTACTATCATTTATTTTTTTTAAAATCTTAATTATGATATCTGGGTTTTCTTCAAAAACATTTTCCAGTGAAATTGTAAAACTAGGGTTTGTTTTTTCCAAAATACTTATCATCTTTTCTGAAAATCTTTCAACAAACTCATCTTCCATAAAAGCATAATAATATGGAATATAATTATGATGCATTACAACATTATCTACATCCAAACATTTTACTTTAATAATGCTGTTTAGTAATATTTGATAAGATACCTCACTTATATATCTATTCTTACTACCTAAATGAATATCGAAAAATGGTAAATGTACTGTTTTTATATTTTCTTTCAAATTTTTTACATCTTTTAAATTCTCTATATCATCAAATTCTAATGTTAGTTCAAAACTTAAGTTATTCTTTAGTATATATTTTTGATATCTTTCAATTACTTTAAACGGTATTCTAGGTATATACAACTTAACCTCCATAAATCACTATTTAAAAATTTTTTTAAACTTTAATCTACCATAATGTTAGGCTGCTCATAGCATAACAGAAAGCTATCAATGTAATCTCATATATACTCAACTGTATTATTCTATTCTTATTTACTTTTCTAAAACACCTTAAAAAATATTTTTTTCAAACAATAATCAAAAAACTTATATTTTTCATTATCTAATAACTAACTTTTTATAGAATTTCATTTTAGCATAGAACTCAAGAGCAGAAATACGAATAAAACATTCTGTAAGGGTACTCCCCCAACAAAAAACACCATGATTTCTCACAATCACTATATAAGTAGATAATGCAACTCTACCAATATTTTCAGCTAACTTCAAGCTACCACTTTTACCTTCAACAATTTTAATTTCTCCTATTATATCTCCAAATTCATATTCATCGAGGTTAAGATCTTCATCTAATGAAGATAATAATACAGAGTAAAATGAATGCGTATGAATTATAGCATTAAAATTAATATTCTTAGAATAAATCGTTTTGTGAACAATTAATTCAGATGATGCTTTTTCACATTTATCCTCTTTTAAATTACATACAATAATTTTATTATTATCTAACTCATCAAGCATGGTACCTGTTGCAGTTATAAGTACCTTATCGCCTGTTCTTATTGATATATTCCCAAAAAATGATGTACATAACCCTTTTTCTACTACTTTTTTTCCAAATTTAATTATCTCTTTTTTTAAGCTTTCCATCCCTCAACTCCAGCACAATATCTGCGATTTCAATCTCTTTCATTCTGTTTGCACTATATATAATTGTTTTACCTTTATTTTTAGACATTTCAAAAAGCTTTATTATCATTTTTTTACCTTGGCTATCAAGATTTGCAAAAGGCTCATCAGCCAAAACACATTCAGAAACGGCCAAAACTGATGTAATAAATAAAACCCTTTTTTCACCATCGCTTAAATTAAATGGAGACTCGTTTTTTCTCTCAAAAAGTTGCAATTCTTTCAATATTTCATATGTAATATCATCCTTTTTTACAATAGAGTTAATTTCAGAAAATATATCTTTTTTACAGACAATATTTTCAACGAATTGAACAATATATCCTATTTTTTCAGAAGACACAGAATAATTTCCACTAAAGTTGTTATCAACACCAGCAATTATATTAAATAACGTTGATTTGCCAGACCCATTAAGGCCATAAATTGCAGTAATTTTATTTTTCTCAACAACTGCATTATCTATATCCAATATCACTTTATCATTTATTTTTTTCCTTAGTCGACTGATTTCGATTGCATATTTCATTTTAAATACAAAGTCTCATCTGCATATTCATCTAATAAATTTTCATGTGTTGCAACAATAAAATATTTATTATTAGATTCTGTGACAGCATCCAAAATAGCGTCCCTAACATTAATCACTTCTATATCATCAAGCATTTCAAATGGTTCATCCATTATAATCAAGTTAGTATCAAGAGCTAATGCCATTTTAACAGCAATTTTTTTTAGTTCACCACCAGAATATTCACTAATATGTTTCGATAAATTCAAATCTATTTTTAAATCAGAAAGCCCCACAAGCATCATTTCATCTTTAATAAATCCAGTAACAAAATTAAAATTTGAATTAGAATGAATAAAGTACTTCCTTATTGTTTCTTTGTTATGCTCAAAGCTAATAGTTATTTTGCCATATTCCGGTCTATAATAACCATAGATTAATTTCAATAGTGTACTTTTGCCGCTACCAATATCCCCTTTAACTAATAAAATGTTCTTAAATGAAGAACTGTATTCAAGGTTAGAAAAAACTTTTTTTCTTTTATATGAAAAAGTTAGATTCTTTAGATATAAAGAAAGAGGGTTTTTCACCCTCTTTTACCCTTGATCTTCAGAGTTTTCTGGCTCACTAGACTTAGTATTTGCTGGTGTTTCACCAGGTTTTTCAACAAACTCAATAATAGCTAACCTCGCATTATCCCCTTTTCTAAAACCTGTTTTTATAATTCTTGTATAACCACCTGGTCTATTTTTGAAAATTGGAGCTATTTCATCAAATATTTTATGAACAGCATTTTTATTAGGCAACCTTCGTAATGCCAATCTTCTCGCTGCCAAATCACCCCTTTTACCCAACGTTATTAATGGTTCTACAAAACCTCTCAAAGCTTTTGCTCTAGTTAATGTAGTCTCTATTCTACCATTATTAACAAGAGATATAGTCATATTTCTAAGCATTGCAACTCTATGAGCAGTAGGACGACCTAACTTTTTTCCTGCTTTTCTATGACGCATTTTCTTCTCCCTCTACTTCTTTTTTCACATAGCCCACAGCCTCTAAATCCATTCCAAGGCTGAGACCTAATTCTGCAAGCACTTTTTTAATCTCTTCTAACGATCTACGACCAAAGTTCTTAGTTTTTAGTAGTTCTGCATCTGTCTTTTCACATAGATCAGCTAGTGTTTTAATATTAGCATTTTTAAGACAGTTATATGCTCTCACTGAAAGTTCTAACTCTTCTATACTTTTCTCAAGAAGTTCAAGTATATATGAATTATCTTCTTTTTCTTCTTCTTCCACTTCCTCATATACTGGTTCATCAAAATTTATGAAAAATTCCATTTGATCTTTTATAATTTTTGCAGCAAATGCAATTGCATCTACAGGCTTAATTGAACCATCTGTCTCAAGTTCAAAAACCAATCTATCATAATCAGTACTTTGACCTACCCTTGCATGTTCAATAGTATAATTCACTTTTTTGATTGGAGAATATATGGCATCCACAGGTATAACATTAACATCATCAAATTTGTTTTTAATCTCTTCTGATGGAACATATCCAATGCCACGCTCAACATACAATTCCATGTATATCTCAGTTTCAGGGTTTGTTATGGTAGCAATGTGTTGCTCTGGATTCAATACTATGACGCTACCATCACTCTGAATATCTTTTGCTTTAATTTCACCTTCACCTTTTTTATGGATATAAACGCGTTTAATGTTATGCTCTAAAAGATTCAGCTCTAATTGTTTAACATTTAAGATTATATCAACAACATCCTCTAGCACACCATTAATAGTATCATATTCATGATAAACACCATCGATCTTAACACCAATTACTGCTGTACCTTCAATTGTAGATAAAAGCACTCTACGCAATGAATTCCCTATTGTAATCCCAAACCCTCTTTCATAAGGTTCAATCACATATTTTGCATATCTGTCAGTTACTTCACCTACAGGCTCTATTTTCTTAGGCTTCATTATTTTTCTAAAATCCATTAAAACCATTAGGTTTCCTCCAGTTATCTTACTTAGAATACAACTCTACTATCAAATGCTCCTGTACTTCATAATTAATATCAGACCTAATAGGTAATCTATTAACTGTTGCTTTAAAATTAGCCTTATCTAGGCTGATCCACTCGGGTAATCCTCTACCTTCTGCTGTATCAATGGATTCTTTGATAGCAACTATATCTCTACTTTTTTCTCTAACTTCAATAAAATCACCTGGCTTGCAAAGATAAGAAGGAATATTCACCTTTTTACCATTAACCATAAAATGGTTATGTCTAACGAGCTGCCTTGCCTCCTTACGGCTTCTTGCAAAACCTGCTCTATATACTATATTATCAAGTCTTCTTTCCAATAATTGTAATAAGTTCTCACCAGTAATACCTTGCATACGCGATGCTCTTTCAAAATATCTTCGAAATTGCTTTTCGAGTACACCATAAATTCTTTTTACTTTTTGTTTTTCTCTCAACTGTAATCCATAATCTGAAATTTTCTTTCTAACCTGACCATGCTGACCTGGAGGATAACCTTTTTTCTCAAACCCACATTTATCTTTAAAACATCTTTCACCTTTAAGGTATAATTTCATCCCTTCACGTCTACATAATTTGCAGACTGGACCTGTATATCTAGCCAATTTTAACCTCCATTATACTCTTCTTTTCTTCCTTGGACGACACCCATTATGCGGGATAGGAGTTACATCTCTAATAACCGTAATTTTAATTCCAGCTGATTGTATTGCCCTTATAGCACTTTCTCTACCTGCTCCAGGGCCTTTTACATTCACTTCAACCTCTCTAATGCCATTCTCAACAGCTTTTTTTGCAGCACTCTCTGCGGCAAGCTGAGCCGCATAAGGAGTTGATTTCCTTGCATTCTTAAAACCAGCAGTACCACTAGAATCCCAACAAATTACATTTCCATTAACATCTGTAAATGTAATTATCGTATTATTAAAAGTCGACTTTATGTGAGCAATTCCTTTAGGAATGTTTCTCTTCTCTTTCTTTTTTCTAGGCTTTGCCATCACTCCTCCATAAAACTATATTATTTTCTTTTGATACCACGTTTTCCTGCAAGTCCACGTCTTGTCCTTGCATTACTTCTCGTTTTTTGCCCACGACATGGCATATTATTTTTATGTCTATAACCTCTATAACAGTTAATTTCCATCAACCTTTTAATATTCAAACCTACTTCTTTTCTTAATTCACCTTCCACTTTTAGATTTGAATCGATATACTTTCTAATAACTGAAATCTCCTGCTCACTAAGCTCACCAATTCTCTTGTTCGCATCAACACCAGTTTCATTGATAATTTTCCTTGCAGTACTTCTACCTATACCAAAAATATAAGTGAGCCCAATTTCTACTTTTTTGTTGTTAGGAATATCAACACCAGCTATTCTCGCCACCAAATTCCTCCTTATCCTTGTCTTTGCTTATGTCTAGGATTCTCACAAATAACTCTAACAATCCCTTTTCTTTTTATTACTTTACACTTATTACAAATTGGTTTAACGCTCGCTCTGACCTTCATACTGCACTCCTACTTATGTCTATAAATTATTCTACCTCTTGTCAAATCATAAACTGATAGCTCAATAGTAACCTTGTCGCCAGGTAAAATTCTAATATAATTCATTCTCATTTTACCAGATAAATGAGCTAAAACAATATGCCCGTTTTCTAACTCAACTTTAAACATCGCGTTAGGTAATGCCTCAACAACAGTACCCATAACTTCGATAACATCCCCTTTTTTACTCATATACAGCCTTTCATAATGTTAAAATTTCTACCCCTTTATCTGTCAGGGCAATAGTATTTTCATAATGTGCTGCCAGACTTCCATCTTTTGTAACAGCTGTCCAGCCATCTCTGAGGGTTACAACTTCATAATTTCCTAAAACAACCATAGGTTCTATTGCTAACACCATGCCAGCTCTTAATTTAACTCCTCTATTCGGTTTACCAAAATTAGGAATTGTAGGGTCTTCATGCAAATTTCTACCAATACCATGACCAAAAAAATCTCTAACAACATTAAACCCATGCTTCTCAACATAAGTTTGTATATTGTATGAAATATCATGTAGTCTATTACCTATCTTAGCTTTTTTAATCCCTTCAAAAAAAGAATTCTTAGTTACCTCAACCAACAATCTCGCTTCTTCTGATACATTACCTACCATATATGTCCTTGCTGCATCTCCATGAAACCCATCTTTAAAAACACCCACATCTACACTAACAATATCTCCTTCCTTCAATACATAATCTGAAGGTATTCCATGCACTACTACTTCATTAACTGATATACAAGTAGCTGCTGGATACCCTCTATAATTCTTAAATGAAGGTACCGCAGAGCGTTTATTTATAATATCTTCTGCAAATTTGTCAATATCTTTTGTCTTAATACCTGGTTTAATAATCTCTTCTATTTCTTCTAATATTTCCTTAACTATATTACATGCTTTTCTTATGTTATCTATCTCATTTTTAGATTTTAATATCACCATTATTTCACAATCTCTTTAATTCTCTCAAATATATCTTCAGGATCGCCAGTACCATCAACATCGAAATACTTACCTGATCTCTTATAATAATCTTGCAACTGAGCAGTTTGTTTATGATAAACATCTAATCTTTTTTTGATTGTTTCTTCTTTATCATCATTTCGTTGAATTAATTCACCACCACATAAATCACAAATACCTTCTTTCTTTGATGGATTATATTTAATATGAAACGCCGCCCCACATTTTGAGCAACTTCTTCTACCTGTTAATCTCTCCATTATAAGTTCATCAGGCACATTAAGGTTTATTATATGCGTTAACTCAATATTTAATTCATTTTTCAACATATCATCCAATGCTTCTGCCTGTGGTATTGTTCTTGGAAAACCATCTAAAATAAAACCATTTTTACAATCATCTTGTTGTAATCTTGACTTTACAATACCAATAATTACATTATCAGGAACTAGTTTACCTTCATCCATATATTTTTTAGCAAGTTTCCCAAGCTCACTACCAGATTTTACTGCATTTCTTAGTATATCTCCTGTAGATATCTGAACAATTCCAAATTCTTCAACTAATTTAGTTGATTGTGTACCTTTACCTGCTCCTGGAGGACCTAAAAAAACCATATTTATCATACGTAACCTCTTCCTTTTATTTTGCCACTTTTAATAAATCCATCATAATTATGAGAAATTAAATGAGATTCTATTTTCTGCATTACATCTAATCCAACACCAATTACAATAAGTAGACTTGTACCACCAAAATAAAATGGCATATTGAAATTTCTGATTATAAGTTGAGGTAACACAGCAACAATTGCTAAATATATTGCTCCAACAAATGTCAATCTAGAAAGAACATAATCAATGAAATCTGCAGTGGGTTTTCCTGGACGTTTACCTGGAATTACACCATGGCTTTTTTCAATATTTTCAGCAATATCATCTGGATTAAAAATGATAGATGTATAAAAATAAGTAAAAAATATTATTAATACTACATAAAATACGTAGTAAAACATAGAACTTGGAGAAAAATAATATCCTATTTTCGCAAGTATCGGATTTTTTGCAAAACTCGATAATGTACTTGGAAAGGCAACAATAGATGCTGCAAAAATAATTGGAATAACTCCTGCTGGGTTTAGTCTTATTGGTAGATAAGAGCTTGTAACACTACTTTTCATACCAGCATAGCTTCCACGTCTTACATATTGGATAGGGATCCTTCGGTAGGAAATTTCCATAAAGACTACTGCTGCTGTTACAATAACAATTAGAGCCAACACAATAATTAGGGTTATAAGTTGTAATTCACCTGTTTGTAATAGTCTAATTGTATTAATAACAGCTGCGGGAAATCTCGCAATTATACCAGCAAAAATAATTAATGATATACCATTACCGATCCCTTTTTCAGTAATTTTTTCACCTAACCACATCAGAAAAACAGTACCTGTTGTAAGAGTAATCATTGTTGTCAACCGAAAACCCCATCCTGGAAAAAGCACAACACTACTACCATCAGGGGCACTCATAGCCTCTAAGCCAATTGCAATACCAAGCCCTTGTACAACACTTATAAGTACAGTACCGTATCTTGTGTATTTTGTAATTTTTTCTCTGCCTTGAGCCCCTTGTTTTTTCAATTCTGCTAAATTTGGTGAAACAACTGTTAATAATTCAAGGATAATTGCAGCGGATATATATGGCATAATACCTAGACCAAAAACTGTCAATCTTTTAAGAGCTCCACCAGTAAACATATCAAAGAAACCTAATAATGTACCGGTTTGCCTTGAAAAAAATTGAGCGAGTGCATCTGCATTAATACCTGGAGTCGGAATATGTGTCCCAACTCTATAGACAATCAATAAAAAAAGGGTAAATAATACCCTTTTTCGTAAATCAGGTATAGAAAATATTTCTTCAAGTTTTTTCATTTATTACCCCAGATTTTTGATTTCACCACCAACTTTTTTTATTTTTTCAATAGCCGAGCTTGATATTTTATCAACATCAAATAATAATTTTTTTGTAACTTCACCATTTCCAAGAATTTTAACCCCATCTTTATTTCCCTTAATCAGTCTTTTGGCTACTAATGATTCAACATTAATTACTTCACCTTCACTAAACTTCACATTGATCTGTTCTAAATTTACAATTTCATACTCTTTTGAAAATTTCTTATTTGAAAACCCCCTTTTAGGTAATCTTCTATAAAGCGGCATTTGACCACCCTCAAACCCTGGTCTAACCCCACCGCCAGATCTAGCTTTTTGACCTTTTGTACCTTTACCAGCAGTGGTACCTAAGCCACTACCAGTGCCTCTACCTACTCGTTTTTTATTTTTTTTAGATCCCTTAGCTGGCCTTAAATCATGAAGTTCCATCTATATCACCCCTTAGCTAATTATTTCTTTGATTGTTTTTCCTCTTAACTGAGCAACTTCTTCCAAGGTTCTTATTTTTTTAAACCCGTCCATTACTGCATAAAGCATATTTAACGGATTCCTACTTCTAATAGATTTTGCAAGAATATTTTGAACACCAGCCAACTCAAATAGTGATCGTGTTACTCCACCCGCAATTATTCCAGTACCAGGCGCAGCTGGCTTCATAATGATCTCTGATGCTCCAAACTTCCCTAAAACTTCATGAGGTATTGTACCTTTAACAACAGGCACTTCAACTATATTCTTTTTAGCAGCTTCAAGAGCTTTTCTTATAGCATCAGGCACTTCTCTTGCTTTTGCATGACCTATTCCTACACGTCCATTATAGTCTCCAACTATTACTGTGGCAGTAAATCTAAAAATTCTACCACCTTTAACAACTTTGGTCACTCTACCTATATGTACTACTTTATCAACTAACTGTTTTTCGCTCATATTTAGCTATTCCTCCTATTAGAATTCAAGCCCTGCTTCTCTTGCTGCATCTGCAAGAGCTTTTACTCTACCATGATAAATATATCCACCTCTATCAAATACAACTTGCTTAATTCCCTTTTCTAGGGCTCTTTCTGCTATCAACTTTCCTACAGCTTTTGCAGATTCTAGATTTATTCTACCACTAAACTTATTCTTCATTTCTGGCTCAAGTGAACTTGCTGCTACAAGTGTGTTACCATTTAAGTCATCAATTATTTGTGCATATATATATTTATTGCTTTTAAACACACATAATCTCGGTCTTTTCTCGGTACCAAAAACTTTTTTTCTTATTCTTTTATGTCTTTTTAATCTTGCTTCACTTCTACTTAATTTTGCCACTTTACCACCCCTTATTTAGCGGATTTACCAGCTTTTCTTAAAATGTGTTCACCTTCGTATCTAATCCCTTTCCCTTTATATGGTTCTGGTTTTCTAATCTTCCTAATATTTGCTGCCACTTGTCCAACTAATTGTTTATCAATACCCTTCACTACTATTTTCTGCTGATTTTCAACAACAAATTCTATCCCTTCAGGTGGCTCAACCACAACAGGATGCGAAAACCCTAACGATAAATCCAATGCTTTACCTTTCAACGTAGCTCTATAACCAATACCAACTATCTCCAATCTCTTTTCAAAACCTTTAGATACACCCTCTACCATATTATTTATTAGGCTTCTATATAGGCCATGAAAAGCTCGTGACTCTTTACTATCATCATGCCTTTTTACAATTATTTCTTTATCAGTCAATTCAACATTTATTTTTGGATGTAAATCTCTTTCTAACTTCCCTTTAGGACCTTCAACTATTATTTTATTATTTTCTACTTTAACAACTACTCCTTTTGGTATGCTAATTGGTTTTTTTCCTATCCTTGACATTTCACTCTCCTACCATATTTGGCAAATATATTCGCCACCAATTTTTTCCTTAATACATTGTTTAACAGTTTTAATTCCACGGGAAGTTGAAATTATACCAGTTCCAAGACCACCCAAAACTGGCTTCAAATTCTTTGACTTTACATAAACTCTTCTACCAGGTGTACTTATTCTTTTCAAACCTCTAATAACAGATTCACCAGCAGCATCATATTTAAGGTATAATAATAAAGTTTTCTTTACACCTTCGTTTAGCACCCTATAATTTTTAATATAACCTTCTTCTTTCATAATCTCTACAATTGCTTCTTTGAGCTTTGAATAAGGAATAGCAACTTCTTGCTTTTTTACCATAGTTGCATTTCTGATTCTAGCAAGCATATCAGAAATAGGATCAGTCATTACCATAATCTCTCTCCTTTTGTAATCGATATCCTAATGTGTTACCAACTAGCTTTTCTTACACCAGGGATCATACCTTCAGAAGCTAATTTTCTGAAGCAGATCCTACACATATTAAATCTTCTGATGAAAGCTCTTGGTCTACCACAAATTGGACATCTGTTATATTCTCTTACTTTAAATTTTTTCTTTTTAAATGCACTATTATATTTTGCTTTAGTAGCCACTCTATTTCCTCCTGGTTATTCTGAAAATGGCATGCCTAAGGCTTTAAGAAGCTCCCTTGCTTCTTCATCTGTCTTGGCAGTTGTAGTTATAATAATATCAAAACCACGTATTTTATCAATTTTATCATAATCTATTTCTGGGAATACAATTTGTTCTTTAATCCCCATTGCATAATTACCTCTACCATCAAATGAATTAGGATTAACCCCTCTAAAGTCACGAACCCTCGCCAAAGCTATATTAAACAAACGATACAAAAATTCGTAAGCTCTTACACCTCTTAATGTGACTTTACATCCAATTGGCATACCTTCTCTTAGCTTAAAACCTGCAATTGATTTCCTAGCTCTTGTAACCACAGGTTTTTGACCAGCAATTAACATCATATCCTGTACTGCATTTTCAAGAACTTTTGGATTACCAATAGCTTCACCTACACCCATATTTAAAACTACTTTTTCAATTTTTGGAACCTGCATAATATTACTGTAGCCAAACTTTTCCATTAAATATGGGATAACTTCATTTTTATATTTTTCCAGTAAAACACTCATTTCACCGCTCCAAATATTAATCTTTATCTACTAACTCACCACAGCTTTTACAAAACCTTTGTTTTTTACCACTATCTAAAAACTTATAACCGAGCCTAACACCTTTATCACATTTTTTACAAAGGAACATAACATTCGAAATATCTATTGGCATTTCTTTCTCTATAATTCCACCATCAGGACTCAAGGGATTTGGTTTCATATGCCGCTTCACTACATTAACGTTTTCAACTATCACCTTACCTTTTTTTCTATCTACTTTTAAAACTTTACCAGTTTTCCCTTTATTTTTTCCTGCAATAACTATAACTTCATCATCTTTTTTCAATTTATATTTAACAGCCATCTAATTTCCTCCTAAAGAACTTCAGGCGCCATTGAAACTATTCTTAAAAAACCTTTTAATCTTAGCTCTCTCGCCACCGGTCCAAAAACCCTGGTCCCAATAGGTTCTAAGTTTTTATTTAATAAAACTGCAGCATTTTCATCAAACTTAATATATGTTCCATCAGGACGTCTTCTTTCTTTAGTAGTTCTGACAACAACTGCCTTAACAACTGAACCTTTCTTTATATTACTATCAGGTATGGTTGATTTAACACTAGCTACTATCACATCTCCAACGGTGGCATACTTCTTTCTACTGCCACCCAACACTTTAATACACATAATTTCTTTAGCACCTGAGTTGTCAGCAACTTTTAGTCTTGTCTGCATCTGTATCATATGCTACTCCCATTAATCATTTAAACTGGCGGGTCTTTCAATTATTTTGCTGACACGCCATCTTTTCCTCTTACTGAGAGGTCTAGTTTCTATTATCTCAACTATATCACCAACCCTACACTCATTATTCGCATCATGAGCCATAAATTTTTTACTTCTTCTAATAAACTTATGATACTTTGGGTGTAACTTCAGTGTTTCAACTTTTACAACAACAGATTTATCCATTCTGTCACTGACAACTACACCCCTTCTTATCTTCCTTCTTATCCTACTTTCCATATTGCCCCTCTAATTCATATTCTCTCAATATTGTTTTAATTCTTGCTATATCTCGTCTAGTTTCTCTAATTTGTGCGGTATTCTCTAAATCTCCAGTAGCAAGTTTAAATTTCAACCTAAAAAGATCTTCCTTGAGCTCTCTCTCTTTTTTCCTGAGCTCGTCTATGCTCAATTTTCTCAATTCAGAAGCTTTCATTACTCAACCTCCTCGGAATCAGATTTCTTTACAAATCTACATTTAACTGGTAATTTATGCGAGGCGAGCCTGAAAGCTTCTCGTGCCTGCTCTTCAGTAACACCAGAAATTTCATACAACATAGTACCTTCCTTTACTGGTGCAACATAATATTCAACAGCTCCTTTACCTTTCCCCATTCTTGTTTCTGCAGGCTTTTTAGTTATAGGTTTATGAGGGAAAATCCTTATTATAACCTTACCTCCACGCTTAACATATCGAGTTATGGCAATCCTTGCAGCTTCAATTTGTCTACTGGTAATTTTTCCTTTGGACATTGCTTGCAACCCATAATCACCAAACTCTACTTTGTTCCCTTTGGAGGCCTTACCTTTTATTCTTCCTTTAAATACCTTTCTATATTTTAATCTTTTAGGCATTAACATCGCTATCTACTCCCGTAGCTAATTTCTCTTTATTTTCGACTATCTCACCTTTAAATATCCATACTTTAACGCCTATAATTCCGTATGTTGTTAAAGCTTCAGCAAAACCAAAATCTATATCTGCTCTCAATGTTTGAAGAGGTACTCTACCTTTAATATACCATTCAGTCCTTGCCATCTCTGCACCGGCAAGTCTTCCAGAACAGGCAATTTTTATTCCCTGAGCACCACCTTTCATTGCCTGTAAAACAGCTTTCTTCATTGCCCTTCTAAATGCAACTCTTCTTTCAATTTGCATAGCTACATTTTCTGCTACTAGCTGTGCATCTATTTCTGGCTTTTTTACTTCTCTAATCACAACTGTTACATCATTTGATGTTAATTTCTTTAGCTCTTTCTTTAAATTTTCTATTTCCGAACCTTTTTTACCTATTACAATTCCTGGCCTACTTGTATTCAATATAATCCTTAATTTTGAGCCCATTCTTTCTATAGTAATACTTGATAGACCAGCCTGCTTTAATCTTTTCTTAATATACCTTCTAATTTTAAGGTCTTCCATTAATTTCTCACGGTATTCCTTTTTACCGTAAAACCAAACTGATTTCCAATCCTTATTTATACCTAATCTAAATCCAATAGGATGAACCTTCTGACCCACTATTCACCTCCACCTATTCTGCCAGAACAATTGTTATATGGCTGGTCCTTTTCCTGATTAATGTGGCTCTACCATAGGCTCTAGGCATGTATCTTTTCCAAGTTGGACCACCATCTATTCTAATCTCTTTAATATAAAGCTTTGATATATCTTTAACACCATGGTTTTCTTCCGCATTAGCCATTGCTGACTTTAAAACTTTAGCAATCATAACAGCTGCTTTTTTATTTGTAAATTTTAATATCGTCATAGCTTCTTCAACATTTTTCCCTCTAACCAAGTCAGCAACCGGCCTCGCTTTTCTTGGTGAAATTCTAAAATATTTTCCTACAGCTTTAGCTACCATCTGAATCCTCTCTATCTACCCTTAACTTTTTTATCATCTTTCTTATGACCTTTGAATGTACGAGTAAACGAAAATTCCCCTAACTTATGCCCAACCATATTCTCCGTCACATAAACAGGAACGAATTTCCTACCATTATGTACAGCAAAGGTCAACCCAACCATTTCAGGTATAATAGTACTTCTTCTTGACCATGTTTTTATAACTTTTTTATCACCAGTTTCTTTCGCCTTTAATACCTTTTTCAATAAGTGTTCATCAACAAAGGGTCCTTTCTTAGATGACCTAGGCACAGTTTCCTCCTTTATTTACGCCTGGATACAATATACTTATCCGAAGGTTTATTTTTCTTACGAGTTTTATACCCCTTAGTAGGTTTACCCCAAGGAGTTACCGGATGACGTCCACCTTTAGACCTACCTTCACCTCCACCATGAGGGTGATCAATAGGGTTCATAGCTGTACCCCTCACAGTAGGTCTAATTCCTAGCCATCTACTCCTACCAGCTTTACCTATTTTAATATTCTCATGATCAGGGTTAGACACCTGCCCTATAGTAGCCTTACATTCTGCAAGTATCAATCTAATCTCACCAGAAGGCAACCTTACATGACAATATTTCCCTTCTTTAGACAAAAGTTGAGCATAGGTCCCAGCTGACCTAGCAAGCTGTCCACCTTTACCAGGTCTCATCTCAATATTATGAATAACAGTACCTACGGGTATATCTTTTAACTTTAATGCATTACCAGGTTTGATATCAGCTCCCTGCCCGCTTAATATTGTATCTCCAACTTTAATGCCAATAGGAGCAATAATATATCTTTTTTCACCATCTGCATATGCAAGAAGTGCTATTCTAGCACTTCTATTTGGGTCATATTCTATAGATTTAACTGTTGCTGGTATACCATCTTTATTTCTCTTAAAATCTATAATTCTATAAAGTCTTTTATGACCACCACCTTTGTGTCTTACGGTAATTCTACCATAATTATTTCTACCAGATTTTTTCTTAAGTGGTACAACAAGAGACTTTTCTGGTTCAGTTTTAGTAATTTCGCTAAAGTCTGAACCAGTTCTAAATCTCATACCTGGAGATGTTGGTTTATATGTCTTAATACCCATTCTTAGCCTCTCTTACACAAACTCTAATTTTTGATCTTTTTCCAATACAACGATAGCCTTCTTCCAATCTTTCCTTTTCCCCATTATGAGCCCAAACCTTTTCTTTTTACCTTTATAATTCATACATCTTACATCCTTAACTTTAACATTAAACAACTTTTCTACAGCTTCTTTTACCTGATATTTATTAGCTCTTCTATCAACCGCAAATACCACATGATTATATTTTTCTTTAAGATCTATCGCTTTTTCTGTAACAATTGGTTTCTTAATAATATCATAAATACTAAGCATTTGTTAAGACCTCCGTAATCCTTGGAAGGCAATCTTCTAACATCAATATAGTCCTTGCGTTAATTAAATCATAAACATTTAGTCCTTTTACATTCAATAATTTTACATAAGGTAGATTTCTAAATGCTCTTAACACTTTTTCATCCACATCATTGTAAACGATAAGCACTTTCCTATCTGCATTAAAATTTTTTAATATTGCTACAGCTTCTTTAGTTTTTCCTTTTTCTACTATCAAAGTATCAATAATTTTTAATGCCCCTTCATTAAGCTTGGCCCTTAATGCAGATTTTAATGCATTTTTTATTTTCTTTTTAGGCATTTTATAAGAATAATCTCTTGGCTTTGGTCCAAAAATTGTTCCACCACCAACCCATAGAGGTGATCTTATAGATCCTACCCTTGCTCTACCAGTCCCTTTTTGTCTCCATGGTTTTCTGCCACCACCCCTTACTTCACCACGTGTTTTAGTAGAGTGAGTACCTACACGACGACATGCAAGCTGCATTACTACAACTTCATGCATCAACCATGGTTTTATAGGATAACTTAATATTTCATCACTAACTTCAATTTCCTTCAATTTCTTATTTTCTTGATTTAACACATCTAACACTGCCATGGCAACCTCTTACGCTCTCTTCCTTGCTTTAATAGCTTTTCTTACAAACACAATACTATTGTTATGTCCTGGAACAGCACCTTTCACTAACACTAAATTTTTATCAGGTATAACTTTTACAACTTCTAAGTTCATAACGGTGACCTTTTCACCACCCATTCTACCTGGCATTTTCCTACCTTTTGGTGTTTCACCAGGAAATTCACACATCCCTATAGATCCAGGTGCTCTGTGAAATTTAGAACCATGTGAAGCTGGACCACCAGCAAAACCATATCTTTTTACAACCCCTTGGAACCCCTTGCCTTTAGAGATTCCCTGAACATCCACAAGGTCTCCTTCATTAAAAATCTCTACTGTAACTTCTTGACCTTCGCTATATTCATCAGGGTTGTCTACTCTTACTTCTTTTAGATATTTAAGCGGTTCGACATTATGTTTTTTAAAATGGCCAAGCATAGGCTTGTTAACTTTTTTTATTTTAACAAGCTTTTCAAAACCTAGCTGCAGGGCATTATAACCATCTTTTTCTTTTGTTTTTTTCTGTACTACAACGCAAGGACCTAACTGTAAAACTGTTACAGGAATTACTGTACCTTCCGAAGTAAAAATTTGGGTCATCCCAATTTTTTTACCTAACAATCCGTTCAACATATCCTGCCCTACCTTTTATAATTTTATTTCCACATCCACACCAGCTGATAACTCTAGCTTCATCAATGCATCAATTGTTTGTGGATTAAATTCATAAATATCTATAAGCCTTTTATGTGTTCTTAATTCAAACTGTTCTCTTGATTTCTTATTAACATGAGGAGATCTAATAACTGTAAAAATCTCCTTTTTAGTTGGTAATGGTACAGGACCGACAACCCTTGCGCCGGTCCTTTTTGCTGTATTCACTATATCTTTAACCGCCTTATCAATGATCCTACTATCAAAGGATTTTAATTTTATACGGATCTTTTGATTTTCCATTCCATTAACCTCTATTCAATAATTTCAGTAACAACACCAGCACCTACTGTCCTACCACCTTCACGAATTGCAAATCTTAACCCTTGCTCCATCGCTATAGGCTGTATCAACTCAACTTCACAGCTGATGTTATCCCCTGGCATTACCATCTCTACTCCCTCTGGCAATGTAATCACTCCTGTAACATCCGTCGTCCTAAAATAAAACTGTGGCCTATAACCACTAAAAAATGGGGTATGACGTCCACCCTCTTCCTTCGTCAATATATATGCCTCACACTTAAACTTCCTATGAGGTGTTATACTGCCTGGCTCCGCTAATACCTGACCACGCTCTACCTCATCCTTCTTAATACCTCTCAATAACACCCCTATATTATCTCCTGCTACACCCTCATCCAATATCTTACGGAACATCTCCACCCCAGTAACTACTGTCTTCTGAGTCTCCCTCAATCCTACTATCTCTACCTCATCTCCTACCTTAACCTTACCTCTCTCTACTCTACCTGTTACTACCGTACCTCTACCTGATATACTAAACACATCCTCTATCGGCATCAAAAATGGCTTATCTATATCCCTCTCTGGCAATGGTATATAATCATCCATTGCTTTTATTAAATCCCAAATCGGCTGCGCCCACTTCTCATCCTCTGGATTCTCCAATGCTTTCAATGCACTACCCTTAATAACAGGCACATCATCTCCTGGAAACTCATAAGTACTAAGCAAATCCCTTACCTCAAGCTCAACTAGCTCAAGCAATTCCTCATCATCTACCATATCTACTTTATTCATAAATACCACAATATATGGAACACCTACCTGCCTTGCCAACAATATATGCTCCCTCGTCTGAGGCATAGGACCATCTGCTGCACTCACTACCAATATCGCACCATCCATCTGTGCAGCACCTGTAATCATATTCTTTACATAGTCAGCGTGACCAGGACAGTCTACGTGCGCATAATGCCTCGTATCACTCTCATACTCAACATGAGCTGTCGCTATTGTAATACCCCTCTCTCTCTCCTCAGGAGCCTTATCAATATTATCATAATCTGTAAACTCAGCAAAACCTTTTGTAGCCAATACCCTTGTTATCGCTGCTGTCAACGTGGTCTTACCATGGTCTACGTGACCTATTGTTCCTACATTTACGTGAGGTTTCTTCCTCTCGAACTTTGCCTTTGCCATTTCTTCCTCCTATATTTCTATGTCCTAGACTTAATTATTTCATCAGCGATATTAGCTGGAACTTCTTCATAATGATCAAACAGCATAGTATATGTTCCTCGTCCTTGTGTTAAAGACCTTAATACAGTAGCATAACCAAACATTTCTTTCAGAGGAACAAAGCACCTTATAACCTGTGCATTACCCCTAACTTCCATACCTTCAACTCGACCACGTCTCGAGTTGAGGTCACCCATTACATCACCAGTATACTCTTCAGGGACCACTACTTCAACTTTCATAATTGGCTCTAACAACACAGGATCAGCTTTTTTAGCACCATCTTTAAAAGCCATTGATGCAGCAATTTTAAATGCCATCTCAGATGAGTCCACTTCGTGATATGAACCATCAAAAAGCGTAACCCTTACATCAACTACAGGATAACCTGCCAAGATACCTGTTTCCATTGCTTCCACGATCCCTTTTTCAACTGCTGGAATATACTCTTTAGGAATAGCACCGCCAACAATTTTATTTACAAACTCAAACCCGCTTCCTGGCTCCATTGGTTCAATATTAAGCCACACATGCCCATACTGACCACGACCACCAGTTTGTTTAATATATTTACCTTCAATTTTTACAGACTTTCTTATTGTTTCCCTAAATGCAACTTGTGGTTTACCTATATTTGCATCTACCTTAAACTCTCTTTTTAATCTATCTACAATAATCTCAAGATGCAATTCACCCATCCCAGCTATTATAGTTTGACCTGTTTCTTCATCAACTGTCACTTTAAAAGATGGGTCTTCCATAGCAAGCTTGTTCAATGCGTTAGAAAGTTTATCTTGATCTGCCTTTGTCTTAGGCTCAATAGCAAGAGAAATAACAGGCTCAGGAAACTCAATAGACTCTAAAACTACAGGACTGTTTTCATCACAAAGCGTATCACCAGTTGTTGTATACTTTAAGCCAACAGTTGCACAAATATCTCCCGCAAAAATCTCTTTAATCTCTTCCCTTTTATTTGCATGCATCTTAAGCAATCTTCCAACACGCTCTTTTTTATCCTTTGTAGCATTTAGTACATAACTACCTGCCTCTAAATGCCCAGAATACACTCTAAAATATGTTAATTGCCCCATATAAGGATCAGTCAATATTTTGAATGCTAGAGCAGCAAAAGGCTCATTATCTGATGTCTTTCTCTCAACTTCCTCACCTGTTTTAGGATCAATACCTTTAATTGGAGGTATATCAAGAGGAGATGGCAGATAAGCAACCACTGCATCTAAAAGCGGCTGAACCCCCTTATTTTTAAAAGCTGACCCACACAATACAGGTGTAAAATCTATATTTATAGTACCTTTTCTTAAAGCCGTAACAATCTCATCTTCTGAAATTTCTTCACCCTCAAAATATTTCTCCATTAACTCATCATCAACTTCACATATTGTTTCTATAAGCTTTTCCCTATATTCATTTGCCTGATCTATATATTCTTCAGGAATATCTACCACTTCGTACTTAGCACCTAACTCATCCCCTGTCCACATTATAGCCTTCATTTTAACAAGATCTATCACACCTACAAACGAATCTTCCGATCCTATAGGCAACTGAATGGCAACAGGTTTTGCTCCTAACCTATCTATCATCATCTGCATAACATTAAAGAAGTCAGCACCTACTCTATCCATTTTATTTACAAATGCAATCCTCGGAACTCTATATTTATCAGCTTGTCTCCAAACTGTTTCAGATTGAGGTTCAACTCCGCCTACAGCACAAAAAACTGCTACTGCACCATCCAGCACTTTCAAAGATCTTTCAACCTCAATCGTAAAATCCACGTGCCCTGGTGTATCAATAATATTTATTCTATACCCATTCCAAAAGCACTGTGTAGTAGCAGAAGTGATTGTAATCCCTCTTTCCTTTTCCTGCTCCATCCAGTCCATAGTAGCTGTACCTTCATGGACTTCGCCAATTTTATAACTAACACCGGTATAATACAAAATACGCTCTGTAGTTGTAGTTTTACCAGCATCAATATGCGCCATAATACCAATATTTCTTTGTTTTTCTAACGGATACTTCCTTGCCACGTCTGTTCCTCCTAATTACCACCTAAAATGAGCAAATGCTTTATTAGCTTCCGCCATCCTATGGGTATCTTCTCTCTTCTTAATAGCTGCTCCTTTATTTTCAAATGCATCAATAAGCTCATTCGCTAGTCTCTCAACCATTGTTCTCTCTCTACGTTCTCTAGCAGCTTTTATAATCCATTTTATAGCAAGAGAAATTTGCCTATCTGGCCTCACTTCAATGGGTACTTGGTAAGTTGCACCACCAACTCTCCTAGACTTAACCTCAAGTATTGGCTTAACATTTTCAACTGCCTTTTTAAAAACTTCTATACCCTCTTCACCTTTGCGTTCTTTAATTAAATCCATCGCACTATAAAATATCTTTTCAGCAAGTGTCTTTTTTCCATCATACATCAAATTATTAATAAATTTAGTAACCAATACTTCGTTATATACTGGATCAGGAAGTATTTCTCTTTTTTTAGCAACTCTTCTTCTTGCCATATCTACACCCTTTTACATTATTTTACTTTGGCCTCTTTGTGCCATATTTAGATCTACTTTGCTTTCTGTCAGCAACCCCTGAAGCATCAAGAGCACCTCTAATTATTTTATATCGAATACCAGGAAGGTCTTTTACCCTTCCTCCTCTAATGAGTACCACAGAGTGCTCCTGCAGATTATGACCTATCCCCGGAATATATGCAGTCACTTCTACTCCATTTGTCAACCTTACTCTCGCCACCTTCCTCAAAGCTGAGTTTGGCTTTTTAGGGGTTGTTGTATACACTCTAACACAAACGCCCCTTTTCTGCGGATTACCCTGCAATGCCGGCGATTTAGTTTTTTTCAAAACCTTCTTTCTACCTTTCCTTACTAACTGGTTCAGAGTTGGCACTTAACACCTCCAAATTTATCATAAACACAACTATATTTTTTCACCCATAAAACGAGCGTTAGATAGTAACAACCCTTTTTTTTAATGTCAAGAATTTTATTAAATTGCTTTTTTAAATTTATATTTTTTATTACGTAAATGTTTCACTCATGTCCCAGCTGGTATCAGTTTACCCATAATGACATTTTCTTTCAGCCCTCTTAAATAATCTATTTTACCATTTGATGCTGCATCTGTTAGTACTTTCGTAGTTTCCTGGAAACTTGCAGCAGATATAAAACTTTCTGTATTTAATGCTGCTTTTGTTATACCCTGTAAAATTGGTCTACCCTGAGGTGGTCTTAACCCTTCTTTCAACAACTCCTCTTGTATCTTTTTAAATTCATGTTTATATACTTCCTCATTAGGCATATAATCTGAATCTCCAGGATCCTCAATAATAACCTTTCTCATCATTTGCCTTACAATAATTTCAATATGTTTATCGTTTATATTTACGCCTTGTTTTCTATATACCTCTTGAATTTCACTCACAAGATATTTTTGTAAAGCCTCTTCTCCAAGAACTGCAAGAATATCATGAGGATTTATTAAACCATCAACAAGAGCCTCTCCAGCTTTTACTCTATCACCATCTCTAACATTGATGTACCTTTGAATAGAAACATTATAAACTTTCTTATCCCCTGTCTCCTCATTCTCTACAATAATCTTTCTCATACCTCTTGCACCGCTCTCTATCTTCACAATACCATCAATCTCTGCTATAATAGCAGGTTCTTTAGGTTTTCTAGCTTCAAATAACTCTGCTACCCTTGGCAAACCAACTGTAATATCTTTAGTTTTCTGGGTCTCTCTAGGTATCTTAGCAATTACATCACCAGGATAAACATCATCTCCCTCTTCCACCATAATCATTGCACCAACAGGCAATATATACCTCTGAATCGTTTTGTTCTCTTTATTTTTTATTGAAATCCTTGGTTGTCTCTTTTCTTTTGTATTTGAAATAACAACTTTTTGAGCCAAACCAGTAATAGGATCAATATCTTCTTTTAATGTCTCACCATCAATAATATCACCAAAAGCAACTTTACCTTCATACTCTGTCATAATTACTGCAGCAAATGGATCCCATTCTGCAAGTAAATCACCTTGTTTAACAGAATCGCCTTCGTTAACAAGTAACCTAGTTCCATACGATATATTGTATTTTTCAATAGATCTACCATCATTGTCCACAATATGAAGAACACCATTTCTATTTAACACTACATTTACACCATTTCTATCTTTGACATATCTCATATCTTCAAACTTAATCGTTCCGCCAAATTTAGCATTTAAAGTCGATTGTTCAGCAGCTGTAGAAGCTGCACCACCAATGTGGAAGGTTCTCATTGTAAGCTGTGTTCCAGGTTCACCAATAGACTGTGCCGCAATAATTCCCACAGCTTCACCAATTTCAACCTCTCTTCTAGTGGCTAAATCCATACCATAACACTTCTTGCAAACTCCAAATTCTAACTCACATGTGAGTACAGAACGAACCTTAACTCTATCTATACCCGCCTTCTCTATTTTTTCTACTATTTCTTCAGTAATTAATTGATCAGCCTCAACTATCAACTCATCAGTAATAGGATCATAAATATCTTCTAGTGTATATCTGCCAAAAATCCTTTCTCCAAGGGATTCTACAACCTCTGTTCCATCCATTAAAGCAGTCATTTCTATACCACGAATTGTTCCGCAATCTTCATCAGTAATAATCACATCTTGAGACACATCAACCAATCTCCTAGTAAGATAACCAGCGTTGGCTGTTTTCAATGCTGTATCCGCAAGCCCTTTCCTAGCACCGTGTGTTGAAATAAAATATTGTAAAACTGTCAATCCATCTCTAAAGCTAGCTGTAATAGGTGTCTCAATAATCTCACCTGATGGTTTTGCCATCAAACCTCTCATACCAGCTAACTGGCTAATCTGCGCTTTAGAACCCCTAGCTCCAGAATGCGCCATTACATATACAGGATTATAAAATTTATCACGCTTGTTAACAGCTGATTTATCACCACCTTGTGACGCAAGAGTTTTCATCAAACAATCTGTAACCTTATCGTTTGTAGATGACCAAACATCAATAATCTGGTTATAACGTTCACCTGCAGTTAATGCACCCTCTCTATAGTGCTCTTCAATTTCTCTAACCTTATCCATAGCTTCTTTAACAAGCTTTTCTCTTTCAACAGGAATTAATAAGTCGTCAATACAAATAGAAAAACCTGCCTTTGTAGCATACTTAAATCCGATATCTTTCAAGATATCAAGAAATCTAACCGTTTCATAATTACCAAGCTTCTTATATGAATATTCTACAAGCTTAGTAAGCTCTTTTTTATCAAGAACTTTATTAATAACCTCAAACTCAATCCCTTTAGGTACAGCCTGATAGAAAATCACCCTACCAACCGTTGTATTATAAATCTTGCCATTTATGCGAACCTTTATTTCCGCATGAATATCAACAGCATTATTATCATATGCAATTAACACTTCTTCAGGTGATGAAAAAAGCTTCCCTTCCCCCTTAGCATTTTTTAATCCTCTAGTAATGTAATAACAACCAAGAACCATATCCTGAGTTGGCACAGCAAGTGGTCGTCCGTGGGCAGGAGAAAGAATATTATATGATGAAAGCATTAGTACCCTTGCCTCAGTTTGAGCTTCAATTGAAAGCGGAACATGAACAGCCATCTGGTCCCCATCAAAGTCAGCATTAAACGCTGGGCAAACAAGTGGATGGAGCTGTATAGCTTTCCCTTCTACTAACATCGGCTCAAATGCTTGAATACCGAGCCTATGAAGTGTTGGTGCACGATTTAACAGTACAGGATGCTCTTTAATAACTTCTTCTAAAATGTCCCAAACTTCTGGACGCTGTTCTTCCACCATTTTTTTAGCTTGTTTAATGGTAGCAGCATACCCTTTTTCTTTTTCAAGTTTATAGTAAAGAAATGGTTTAAATAATTCAAGTGCCATTACTTTAGGTAAACCACACTGATGCATTTTCAAATGTGGACCAGCTACAATAACTGATCTACCAGAATAATCGACCCTCTTACCAAGAAGATTTTGTCTAAACCTTCCTTGTTTACCTTTGATAACTTCGCTCAATGATTTAAGTGGCCTTTTATTAGAACCTCTTATCACTCTCCCTCTTCTCCCATTGTCAAATAAAGCATCGACTGCTTCTTGAAGCATCCTCTTTTCATTTCTAATAATAATCTCAGGAGCATTAAGTTCCATTAACTTCTTCAATCTATTATTTCTATTTATAACCCTTCTATACAAGTCATTTAAATCACTGGTAGCAAACCTACCTCCATCAAGAGGCACGAGAGGCCTCAATTCAGGAGGAATCACCGGGATAACATCTAACACCATCCATTCTGGTTTATTACCACTCTTTCTAAACCCTTCAATGACTCTTAATCTTTTAGCAATCTTAAGCTTTTTCTGCTGACTACCTGTTTCTTGAAGCTCTTTTTTAAGCTCCATAATCAAAATATCTAAATCCACTTTCTTTAATAATTCTTTTATTGCTTCTGCACCCATTTTGGCCACAAACGAATTTGGACCATATTCCTCAACAAGCTTTCTATATCTTTCTTCGCTCAAAATCTCCTTTTCTTTTAATGCAGTATTTTTAGGATCAATTACAATATAAGATTCAAAATAAAGAACTCTTTCAATATCCTTTATATTAAGATCAAGAATAGACCCTATTCTACTTGGTGAGCCTTTAAAAAACCATATATGAGCAACTGGTGTGGCGAGTTCAATATGCCCCATTCTTTCACGCCTTACTTTTGACTGAATAACCTCCACACCACACTTTTCACAAACAATTCCTCTATGTTTCATCCTTTTATATTTACCACATAAACATTCCCAGTCTTTGACAGGTCCGAAAATTTTAGCACAAAACAGTCCGTCCCTTTCAGGTTTAAACGTTCTATAATTTATAGTCTCAGGCTTAATAACCTCACCTGAAGACCAACTTCTTATTTTTTCAGGTGATGCTATTCTTACCCTAATAGCATCAAAATCTATAGGGCCTTTTTCATTCTCAAAAGGGTTTACTCTTTTAACAGCCACTTAGCCCTCCACAAATCTTATTCATTATTTTCTTTTTCAAGGTCTTCACTCTTAATTAATTCTACATCAAGTGCAAGCCCTTGTAATTCTTTAATTAAAACATTAAACGATTCAGGCAGTCCAGGCTTATATGAATAATTACCATTAACTATAGCTTCATAGACCTTAGTTCTTCCTTCCACATCATCGGACTTGACAGTTAACATTTCTTGTAACAGATATGCTGCTCCGTAACCTTCAAGAGCCCATACTTCCATCTCACCTAATCTTTGACCCCCAAACTGAGCTTTACCACCCAAAGGTTGTTGAGTCACCAATGAATATGGTCCTGTAGATCTAGCATGTATTTTTGTTTCAACTAAATGGTGAAGTTTAAGCATATACATTACACCTACAGTCACTTCCTGATCGAAAGGTTCACCTGTTCTTCCATCAAATAGCACTGTTTGACCATCTTCTTGCAACCCTGCTTTCCTTAACATATCTTTTATATCCTTTTCTTTGGCACCATCAAAAACAGGTGTTGCAATATACAAACCCAAGGCTTTCGCTGCTATACCAAGATGCGTTTCAAGAATCTGTCCTACATTCATACGTGATGGAACACCTAAAGGATTAAGAACTATATCAACTGGTGTACCATCAGGAAGATATGGCATATCTTCTTCAGGAAGTATTCTCGAAATTACACCTTTATTACCATGGCGACCAGCCATTTTATCGCCAACCATAAGTTTTCTTTTTATTGCAACATATACTCTAACTTGCTTTAATACACCTGCAGGAAGTTCGTCACCTTTTTCAATTTTTTTCTTTCTATCTTTAAACTTTTCTTCTGCCCTTTTAATTCTATCAAAGTATATTAAGTTTAATTGAGATAATCTTTCATCAAACTCTGCCTTATTTTCTACAGGCAACATGCTTAGTGTTGTATAATCAAGGCCTTCTAATATTTCTTTTGTTAATAATGTACCTTCTTTTAAAGAAAAGTTATCACCCAAAAAATCTTCAATAAGCTTTTTACCTTCAAGTAGCTTAATAATTTTTTGTTTTCTTCCTTTCTCAATAATTGCAATTTCTTGTTCATAATCTTTCTTTATTGCTTCATACTCTGAGGATTCAATTAACTCGGTTCTCTCATCTTTTTCAACACCTCTTCTAGTTAAAACTTGTACATCTATTACAGTACCTCTAATGCCAGGCGGTACCCTCAACGATGCATCTTTTACATCACCAGCTTTCTCCCCAAAAATTGCTCTTAGTAACTTCTCTTCTGGTGTTGTTTGTGACTCACCTTTAGGGGTAACCTTACCTACAAGGATATCACCTTCTTTTACATATGCACCAATTCTAATAATACCACTTTCATCCAAATCCTTTAAAGCTTCATCACTAACATTCGGAATATCTCTAGTAATTTCTTCTGGACCAAGCTTAGTATCTCTAGCTTCTATTTCAAAAATTTCCACATGAATTGATGTAAATGCATCATTTTTAATTAATCTTTCATTGACAAGAATGGAGTCTTCGTAATTATACCCCATCCATGGCATAAATGCCACTACAACATTTCTACCTAATGCTAAGTCACCCCTATCAGTAGCTGGACCGTCCGCAATCACTTGTCCTTTATCGATATACTGCCCTTTTTTCACAATAGGTTTATAGTTAATACATGTATCCTGATTGGATCTTCTGTATTTGATAAGTTCATATGTATCTATTCCAAAATCATTACTTCCCTTTTCATATCGTATGACAATTTTTCTTGCATCAACATATTCTACAACACCTGAATTTTTGGCAACAATAACTGCACCGGAATCAACTGCTACTTTTCTTTCCATTCCAGTACCAACTATAGGAGCATCTGTTCTAACTAGTGGAACTGCTTGACGTTGCATGTTAGAACCCATAAGCGCCCTATTCGCATCATCATGTTCAAGAAATGGAATTAAGGAGCTTGATACAGATACAATTTGCATAGGAGCAACGTCCATATACTGTATGTTACTTACCGGTACTGTTACAAATTCACCTTTATGTCTAGCAGCTACAAACTCTCTAACAAAGCTACCATCATCATTCAACGGAGCATTAGCTTGTGCAATATAATATTCTTCTTCCTCGATAGCAGATAAATATACCACTTCATCCGTTACTTTACCATCCACTACCTTACGATAAGGAGTCTCAATAAATCCAAACTCATTTACTCTTGCATAGGTTGTTAATGAAGTTATTAGTCCAATATTTGGACCTTCAGGAGTTTCAATTGGACATATTCTACCATAGTGTGAAGTGTGAACGTCTCTGACTTCAAACCCTGCTCTCTCTCTATTTAAACCTCCTGGACCTAATGCAGATAATCTTCTTTTATGTGTAATTTCACTAAGAGGATTTGTTTGATCCATAAATTGTGAAAGCTGATAACTTCCAAAAAACTCCTTAATAGTTGCAGAAAGAGGTTTTGCGTTAAGCAGATCCTGTGGTGTGAGCTCATCAACATCCTGTATACTCATTCTTTCCCTTACTGTTTTCTCCATTCTAGTTAATCCAATCCTAATAAAATTTTGCAACTGTTCTCCAACAGCTCTAACTCTTCTATGTCCTAAATGATCAATATCATCAATGGTATCAAGTCCTCTACGTATTTTATCGAGAGTTTTAACTGTCTCCAATATATCTTCTTTTGTCAGAACCGTATGTTCAAGAGGCAAATCCAAACCTAGTCGTTTATTTATTTTAAGCCTACCAACTTTTGATAGGTCATATCTTTTTGGGTTAAAAAATAGGTTTTCAAAAAATGTTTCAGCTGTTTCTATTGATGCAGGTTCACCAGGCCTCATCTTTTTATATATTTCAAGTAAAGCTTCTTCTCTATTAGATGTTTTATCCACTTCAAGAATATCTCGAATTACAGAGTCATATGTATTTCTATCAATATACAATACCTTGAATTCATCAATACCTTCCGCTTTTATCTGATCCAATAGATCCTCTGTTATCTTTTGATTTACTTCAGCTATAATCTCACCATCTTCATTAATAACATCTTCTGCGATAAAAGTTTCAGATATATCATCAAAAGTGACTGGAATAAACTTAATCCCAGCATTCACTAACCTTCTTCTAGCTGCTTTAGTTATCTTATGATTGGCTTTGACTATTACCTCACCAAACTCATCCTTAATATCCAAAGTAAATCTTCTTCCAAGTACTTTTTCAGAATCAAACTCTACAAATAACCCCTCATCATTAATAATCACTTTTTCTGTTTCATAGAAAGCTTCTATAATATCTTTATCCGTATAACCTAATGCTTTTAATAATGTTGTTACAATAATCTTTCTTTTCTTATCAATCCTTACATACATTATATCTTTATTATCAAATTCAAAATCTATCCATGAACCCCTATAAGGTATTATTCTCGCACTATATAAATGTTTCTCTACTACACTTTTATCTGCAGTTGTATCTTCAAAAAAAATACCAGGAGACCTATGTAATTGATTAACTATAACTCTTTCAACACCATTTATAACAAACGTTCCTCTGTCAGTCATTAGTGGTATATCACACAAATAAACATCAGATTCTTTTGCAGAAACAACGAATTTCTCACCAGTATTTTCATCTATATCATAATTTACTAATCTCACTTTAATTTTCAAAGGAGCAGCATAGGTTGTATTTCTATCCAATGCCTCCCTAGGAGTGTACTTTGGACTCTCAATAGAATAACTTACATATTCTAAAACCGACATCTCGTTGAAATCTGTAATTGGAAAAACTTCTCTAAAAACTGATTCAAGTCCTTTATTTTCACGCTCATCAGGACTTTTATCCTTCTGCAAAAATTCAGAATATGATTTTTTCTGTACCTCAAGAAGATCTGGAACTTCTAACACCTTTTTAATTCTTGAAAAATTAAACCTCTCTATGGGTTTAATGATATTTTCCATATTTTTCACCTACCGGAACAATTTATTGTTGACAAAAAAAGGGGCTTAATGCCCCCAAAAATATAAAGAAAAAATTATTATTTGATTTCAACAGTTGCGCCAGCTTCTTCAAGCTTTGTTTTGATTTGTTCAGCTTCTTCTTTAGCAATACCTTCTTTAACAGCCTTTGGTGCACCATCAACTAAAGCCTTAGCTTCTTTAAGACCAAGACCAGTAATTTCCCTTACTACTTTAATAACCTGAACTTTCTTATCTCCAGCACTTTGAAGAATTACATCAAATTCTGTCTTTTCTTCTGCACCACTTTCTGCACCGCCAGCTGCACCGGGTGCACCTGCAACCATTGCAACAGGAGCTGCTGCCGACACACCAAATTTTTCTTCAAGCTCTTTTACAAACTCAGCCAATTCCAAAACAGACATATTTTCAATAAATTCAATTACTTGTTCTTTTGTAATAGACATATTATAGCCTCCATTTAATTATTTTCTTTTTTTTCTTTAATTGCATTAAGCACATTAAGCAGGCTTCTAGGGATATTGGCAAGAAGCGATACAAAGTTTCTTGCTGGAGCAGACATACTTCCAAGCATTTTTGCAAGAAGTTCTTCTCTACTTGGGATATCAGCAAGTGCAATTACTTCTTCTTTACTTAAAACCTTACCATCAAGATAGCCACCCTTTATTTCAAAACTTTTGAATTCTTTATCAAACTTTTTAAATTCTTTCGCTGCAGTGGTAGGTTCATCAAAAACAATTGCAACTGCTGTTTGGTCCACCAGCAGAGCATCAAGGTTTTCTATCTTATTGTTTTTTAATGCAATTCTTAAAAGTCTATTTTTAACGACTCTAAAGTCGTTTCCTTGCCCTTTAAGGGCCTGTCTTATAGAATTAAGCTCATTATAATTAAGTCCTTTATAATTTGCCAAATAAAGTGCATTTGCTTTAGAAACTTTCTCAGTTAAATCATTTACAAGTGCTATTTTGTCGCTTTTTTTCAATTTTAGCCTCCTAATTAACTCCGGCTGATATCTATTCAAACCGGTTTCCGCAGGATTTACAGCATTGTACGCTACCTGCTTCTTCAACCAGAGTTTTTTTCATATTTAGAGCTCGTTTACAACTTTTTGATGATCTACTTTTATACCAGGACCCATAGTTGTTGAAACATACATTCCCCTAACATATTGCCCCTTTGCAGACGCAGGTTTTGCTTTAATAAGAGAATCCATTAGAGTCATAATATTTTCTAACAACTTCTCAGTTTCAAAACTTTTTTTACCAACAGGTGCATGAATAATACCTGCCTTATCAACTCGATATTCAATCATTCCAGATTTCAACTGCTGAACTACTTCTTTTACATTATTAGTAACAGTTCCTACCTTAGGATTGGGCATCAACCCTCTTGGACCAAGAATTCTACCTAACTTACCTACCACTGGCATCATATCTGGGGTGGCCACAGCTTTGTCAAAACCAAGCCAACCTTCCTGAATCTTTTTTGCAATTTCTTCATCGCCTACAAAGTCTGCTCCTGCTTCTTCCGCTTCTCTAGCCTTTTCTCCTTTAGCAAAAACAAGTACTTTAACCTGCTTACCTGTGCCATGAGGTAAACTAACAGATCCTCTCACCATTTGATCAGCATGACGAGGATCCACCCCAAGCTTCACTGCTAAATCTACTGTTTCGTCAAAATTCGCAAAAGCAATTTTCTTAGCGAGGTCTATAGCCTCTCGCAGATCGTATGCTTTATCTTTATCGACCTGCTTCAATGCTTCTAAATATTTTTTACCTCTTCTTGGCATATCTATTCACTCCTTAAATATTATAATTCTGTTTCAACACCCATACTTCTTGCAGAACCTGCAACAATTTTCATTGCTTTTTCAATATCTTTTGTATTCAGGTCTGGCAACTTAATCTCAGCAATTTTTTTAAGCTGCTCTTTAGTAAGCTTCCCAATTTTGTCTCTTTTTGGGTTACTTGACCCTTTATCAACTTTTAGTTCTTTTTTAATAAGCTCTGATACAGGCGGCGTTTTAGTAATGAATGTAAAGCTTCTATCTTCATATACAGTTATTATTACCGGAACAGTAACATCACCCATATTTTGAGTTGCAGCATTAAATGCTTTACAAAACTCCATAATATTAACACCACGTTGCCCTAAAGCAGGTCCCACAGGTGGTGATGGATTTGCTTTACCTGCAGGTATTTGTAACTTAATTTGACCTAAAACTTTTTTAGCCATCTATTCCTCCAATACTAACCAATTCTCTTAACCTGTAAGAAATCCAGTTCAATAGGTGTTTGCCTACCAAAAATACTAACAATAACTTTTACTTTTTCTTTCTCTGGATTAACTTCTTCTATGACTCCAGTAAAACCTTGAAACGGACCATCAATAACTTCCACTTTATCTCCTTTAATAAACTTAGAAGCAAGTCTTGGTGCTTGGGCTTTTACAAGATCAAGCATAGCTTTCACATCCTGCTCAGGAATAGGCACAGGATTAATACCCCCAACAAACCCCGTAACTTTTGGAACACTTTTTACAATATGCCAGTTTTTTGTATTCATTTCCATATGAACAAGAATATAACCTGGGAATGTCCTTTTTTTACTTACTCTTTTCTTACCTTTTTTAAGCTCGATTACATCTTCAGTAGGGATCAAAACTTCATCTATTTGATCTTCAATTCCAAGATTTTTTACCTTTTCCTCTAATAACTGTTTTACTCTTTTTTCGAATCCGGAATATGTATGCACTACATACCATTGCTTAGCCATAGCTTACCCTACAATCATTTTTACTATTTTAGACAGAGCTACATCAACAACACCTAAAAAGGCAGACACCAAAATCACCATAACAACGACCACCAGAGTTATTTGGATTGTTTCATTTTTCGTAGGCCAAACTACCTTTCTAAGCTCCTCTTTTACCTCTTGAATAAACTTTTTAAGTTTTTCCACTTTTATACCTCTTAAGAAAATGGCAGGCCAGGAGGGACTCGAACCCCCAGCCCCCGGTTTTGGAGACCGGTGCTCTGCCAATTGAGCTACTGGCCTGCTCTATTTAGTTTCTTTATGCAGAGTATGTTTTCGACAATGCTTACAATATTTTTTTAACTCAAGTTTCCCCTGCATTGTTTTTTTATTCTTTGTTGTAGTATAGTTTCTATTTTTGCATTCCGTGCATGCAAGCGTTATAATTTCTCTCATAACCG
>NZ_JAQNCS010000009.1:0-108109 GCF_049472655.1 Deferribacter abyssi | reverse complement strand
TGAGATATTAGGTTATAGAGATACTGAAGTTGCTTTAAGAAAACTCGAAGATGATGAAAAGCTGACCCGTAAAATTTACGTATCAGGTCAACATAGAAAGGTTTGGTTGATTAATGAGTCTGGTTTATATGCTTTGATTTTGCGGAGTAACAAACCGAATGCTAAAAAGTTTCGTAAATGGGTAACTTCGGAAGTTTTACCGAGTATCAGAAAGACAGGGAAATACGAAATCGGGCAGGTTGAGAATCAACCGGAAGATGTGCTGCTGGCAAAGGCGGTGCTGGTGGCAGATAGGCGGATCAAGGAATTAAAGGCTGAGGTGCAGAGACTTAGGCCAAAGGCAGAAAATTATGATATTTTGATGGCTCAGGATACAAACTTGACTATTGCTCAGTTTGCAAAGGTGATTGGCTATGGACCAAGAAAACTTTTTCAAAAACTGAAAGAATATGGATTGTTGATGCCAAATAATCTGCCTTATCAAAAGCATGTGGATCTGGGCAGGTTTACGGTAATTGAGAAAGTGATAAAAATGGGCGATAAAGGTGAAAAAATCTACCTACAGCCGCTTATTACACCAAAGGGACAGGAATATATCCTGGGGCTTTTTAAAATGCTAAAAGAGACGGAAAAAATCGACATTGCAAAGGTAACAAAGTAAGGGGTGGGCTGTGAGTGCTGTAAAAGATTTGGAAATGGTGGACAGGTTGAATGTGGCATTGAGGAAACTTTGTATGGTTGTAGAGCTGATGGAAGGGGTGGCAGTGCAAACGAGTGACAGACAGCTGAAGATGGCTTACGAGGGCGTGGTGATGGTATTAAGCGAGGTGGCAGAGGTGGTGAGAGATGCTCTGGAGGAGTGAAAATTCTATTGACTTTTAAGAAAATTGGTCGATATAAATAATAAAAGAAAGAATTAGGAATTGATATGGAAACAAAGAAAGTAAAAGTAAAATATATAAAAACTAAAGATTTTACTCAGAAATTTGTAAATGGTGCTTATGGCGGTTTAAATTTGAATGGATTAGTTACATTAAAGTTTTATTATGAGGATTTAACATTGCCGGAGAGTGTAGAGCTTGAAGTGGATGAAAAAACTGGTTTAGTAGAGGAAAGTAAAATAAACAAACAAGAGTTTGATGGTGAAAGACGGGTTGAAATAGAATTGCTTATGACTCCTGATAAAGCTAAAGAGATTGCACAGTTTATATTGGATGTAGTGGAAGGAAAGATCTTTAAAGACAAGGAGTAGAATATGGCTCATGTAGAGTATGTTGAGAGTTATATTAGAAAACCGCCTGTTGTGTTGAAGCGTATTAGTCAAACAACACCTCAATACATTGATAGTAATAAAGCAAGCGATATCTATTTGAATAAAAGAATAAAGAAGACTTTGAAAATTATTGAAGATAAAATTAAGAGTGTTTTTGATGGTGAGGTGGAGTTTAAAGTTGAGGGTGGGAAATTTTATTTTATTTTAAAAGATGCTGATGTTGATGTTTATGATAAACTTGATGATGTTTATGATTATATTTACGAACAGCCTTTTCCGTTGGTTGAAAAAATATTTATAACGACAGTTTAATGGTATATGAGTTTTGATTTTTATAAGTTTCTTGAAGTTTCAAAAACAATAAAAAATAACTCACAATGGGTTGAAGAGCAGCATTTTATTCGAACCGGGATTAGTAGGGCTTATTATTCCGTTTTCAGGCCTGCACGTGATAAAATTAAAAGATTTGATTTTTATGATTTTATGAGTGAGTTTAAAGGTTCTCATGATGAAATAGTTAAAATTTTAAAGATGTTAGGTAGGGAACAAAGAAAGGTACGGAGTTTACCACACATATTTGAAACTTTAAGAAGATTGAGAGTAAATGCTGATTATGAAGATGAAAAGTTGAACAAAGAAGACTTAGACAAGGCAATATCTCACGCTGAAAAATGTCATAGTTTAATAAAGCAGATTCAGAGATATTGATTTGATTTCTATTTTATAAATAAAATTTATAATTATAAGTTTCAAACGATGTTTTAGCAGTCTGTCAATACCTTTTTTCTCCTCATAGCTCCTCATACGTCCTTATACGTCCTCATACAGCATTATAGATAAAATCTATGGATATATTATAGGTATGAGTTTTACAAATTGGGCGGAACTCCGCAAAAAAATGCTTGATGACCTGGCAGACGGTAAATGGACGGTGGAAGAATATACCATAGGCGGCCGCAGGATGCGGTATAAGTCCTTTGCCGAGTTTCAGGCTGCTCTCGATTATGTTTCCTACATGGCTGATATGGAAGAAGGTAAGGCTTCACCTCGTGTAATTGCAAAGAATGGCAGGGGGAGATGGTGAGTTTTGGGTGTAAAATAGGCAGGCAGTATAAGAGAAGCTATGCAGCTGCAAAGGTGACAAACTCCACAGGCGACTGGATTCCTGTAAATCCGAATATAAACGACCTTATCAGAAGCTCTCACCAGATGGTGACTTCGAGAATAAAGCAGCTTGTGAGGGATTTCCCTTATTTTGCAAGGGCTGTGAGAAATATTGTGGATTTTACAGTTGGGGTTGGTTTGAAATTACAAGCAAGGGTAAAAGGGCCTGATAACAAGCTGGACAGGGTGTTGAATCAAAAAATCGAAGATGCTTTTAACTTCTGGAGTGATGAGGCCGATATTAGAGGCCTGCAGGATTTTTATGAGATGCAGCAGCTTGCCAAAAGGCAGGACGTGGAAAACGGCGAATTCTTTGTGATTTTCAGAAAAGTAAACGATAAAAACAGATTTTTACCTTTTGCTATTCAGTTGATGGATTCCAAATGGCTCACAAGTCTTGGAGCAAAGCCTCAAGGAAAAAACAGAATAGATATGGGGATAGAGTATGACCCTGCAACAGGCAGGGCTGTGGCGTATCATTTTACGGATCCTGACGGGTGGGGAAAGACTGTCAGGATACCTGCTGAGAATATGATTCACGGTTTTGAGGTGATTGATTCTGACCAGATCAGGGGGATGAGTATTTTTACTCCTGCTATTTTGCTGGCTCATGATTTGGATGATTATATCTCGGCAGAGATTGATGCTGCAAAATTAGCTTCAAAATGGCTTGCTTTTGTGGTGTCACCAAATCCAGGAATCAGGCAGGCTACCACTATTTACGGTGATTCTTACGAAAGAATAGATGAACTTGAAAATGCCATAATCGAATATTTGCGTCCTGGAGAAGAAATAAAATTTGCAGCGTCAAACAGAACGGCGAATGCTTTTAATCCTTTTGTAAAGTTTATCCTGCGCACTGTGGCCATCACTGTGGGTGTCAGTTATGAGCTTTTAACCGGGGATTATGAGGGGATAAATTACTCCAATTTGAGAGGTATTAGAAACGACATCATCAAAGGGTTCAAACCTATGCAGCGCAGGATGGAAAGGCAGTTTTGCAGGAAGATTTATGCAAAATTTATGGATTTTGCAGTGATGAGCGGTAAGTTGAATATTCCGGATTATTTTCAAAATAGATTGAAGTATTTGAAAGCAAGCTGGCTGCCGCCAGGCATTGAGTCAATTGATCCTTTGCGCGAAGGAAAGGCGGATATCGACCAGGTAAAAGCCAAGTTGAAATCTCCAATAGAAATCATAAAGAGCAGGGGTAGAGACCCTGAAGTGGTTTTAGATGAATTTGCCGAATTTATGCGGATGCTTGAGGAGCGGGGGCTTACTATGGAAGACGTGAGCACAGCTTTGGCGAATAATCCTGCTATTTTGACCGATGAGGAGAAGGGCGATCCAGCTCTAATCTATGCGTATGGAGGGTGATTGATGAAGGAAAAAATGAATTACAGGACTGCTGTCTTTGAGGTGGCAAACGGCAAGCCAGCAAGCCTGAACGAAGAGGAAAGAAGTGTCGATGTGGTGGTGGCTACCGAGGCGCCGGTGCCTGTATTTGATTGGGAAAGGTTTGAAGTGGTGGATGAAATTTTGTTGATGGATGGATTGAAACTACCTGATAACGGACAGGTGCCGCTGCTTGATACTCACAGCAAGTATGACACTTCTACGGTGATAGGCTCTGTCCGTAATTTACGGATAGAAGGGGATAAGGTTTTAGGCAGAAGCGTGTTTTCGTCTTTGGCTGATGATGTGTTTACAAAGGTTAAGGAAGGGCATCTCACCGATGTATCGGCCGGATATAGAGTGAATAAGGCAGTCTGGATACCTGAAGGTGAGAGTCAGGTAATAAACGGCAGGACATTTGAAGGACCTGTGAAAGTTGTGACCGATTGGGTGCTCAGAGAAGTTTCTGTCGTACCTATTGGTGCAGATGAATTTGCAAAAGTAAGAGAAGAAATAAAGGAGGGGGAAAAGATGAAAATTTCTGATGAATTGAGGAAATTTCTGGTAGCAAAGGGGCTGCCTGAAAATGCGAGCGATGATGAAGCAAGGGCGTTTATGGATAAGCTGGGAGTCAAAGAAGGTGACGAAAAGAAAGAGGAGAAAAAGGCTACTAATGGTGAGAGGAAAGTTGTGGATCTGAATGAAGAGCAGAGAAAGAGAATTGAAGAGGAAGCAAGAAGAGCTGAGAGGGAAAGAGTAAATGAAATCAGGGCTATGTGTGAAAAGCTCGGTATGGATGAGCAGTTTGAAAGAAAGCTTATAGATGATGGAGTGAATGTGGATGAGGCAAGAAAAATGATTATGGAGCAGATCATGAAAAGAGAAGAGACATATCCTTCTTTTAGGGCATCTGTATTGACTGATGAAAGGGATAAATTTCGCAGTGCTGCGACAGATTCCCTTTTGATGAGAGCAGGTCTTGCACCTGAAAAGCCTGCTGCAGGTGCTGATGAGCTGATGGGATATAGCTTGAGAGAGCTGGCAAGAGAAGCTCTTAGAATCAGAGGGGAAAGGATACCCGGTAATGTGATGGAGATGGTGGGCAGAGCTTTGACAACTTCTGATTTTCCTATAATTTTGAGCGACAGTGCAAATAAGTCTTTGCTTAAAGGTTATGAAGAGGCTGAAGAAACATGGCAGAAGTGGTGCGGTGTCGGCTCTGTGAGCGATTTTAAGATTCATACGCTTGTAAGACCTGGTGAAATTGATGACCTGGATGAAATTCCAGAATCCGGTGAATACAAGCATGGAAAACGAGAAGAAACATTTGAGCAGTATCAAATTGCAAAATATGGAAAGCTTTTTGCCATTACCAGAGAAGCTATAATCAACGATGATCTGCAGGCTCTGACTGATATTCCAAGGGCAATGGGAGAGGCTGCTGCCAGGAAGATTGGGGATGTGGTTTATGCTGTGCTTATTGCAAACTCTGTTATGGGGGATGGTAAACCTATTTTTGATGCTGCTCATAAAAACATTCTTACAACTGGAAGTGTGGATGTTTCTACCATTGCAAGCGCCATTGCTTTGATGAAAAAGCAAAAAGATGTTTCCGGAAAGCGCAGGCTGAATATCAGACCGAGATATTTCATTGCACCTGTATCTCTGGAAGGAACAGCAGAGCAGTTCTTTAATTCTCAGTTTGAAGGCACTCAAGCTAATCCAAACAAGGTTAATCCTTATGCCGGAAATTATTTTGAAAGGATTTATGATGCAAGGCTCGATGATGATTCGGAAACTGCATTTTACCTGGCCGGGCCTAAAGGAAAGACTGTAACCGTATTTTTCTTAAACGGGATTCAGACTCCGTATCTGGAGAGTAAACAGGGATGGAGCGTGGACGGTATCGAATACAAGGTAAGAATCGAATGTGGTGCCAAGGCTGTAGATTACAGAGCTTTGGTGAAGAAAGCTTAATAAGGAGGTAAACCGTGGCTAAGAACAAGGTTCAAAGTGGAGATATTATCAATTTTACGCCGAGTGCGGATGTGAAATCAGGTGATGTAATCAAGATGAATGACAGGTTTGGAATTGCTATGACCGATATTGCTGCCGGAAAAGTGGGAGCTGTGGCTGTTGTGGGTGTGTGGGAAGTGCCAAAGGCAACAGGCGAAGCGTGGGTAGTGGGTCAACAGCTTTACTGGGATAATACCAATAAAGTGGTTACTGTGAGTGATGGAACTGGAACGAATGCAAAATTTGGCTTTGCAGTAGAAGCTGCCGCAGATACGGCTACAACCGGTATTGCAAAAATCAACGCTTAAAAATGAGGGGGAGGGGGGCTTCCCCTTTAATTTTTTCAGAGGGTGGGTGATGACAGAAGAGAGATTTAGCCGGATTGAAAAGAAGATGGATGAGCTTGTGAGGTCTCATGTTGCTATGCAACAAGAGATAAAAATGATGGCAAAGACATTGGAGACTCTTGCTGATGTGAGTGAAAGACTTGCAAGGTTTGAAGAGCAGATTTTGGAGCTGAAAAAGGATGTGGATATAGCTTTTAATAGACTTAGGGAGATGGATGAGACAGGAGTAAGAGTGTGCGGGGCGCATCTGGAAAGGACTAAAAAACTGGAAAGCGATATGAAGGATTTGAAAAACAGGCTCTGGGCTGTTTGGATAACAATTTTTGCAGCAGCTTTAGGATTTATTTCATGGGTGTTGAGACAATGAAAACGATTGAAGAGCAATTAATTTTACATGAGAGACTAAGGTTGAAACCATACAGGGATTCGGTAAAAGGTAAGCTGACTATTGGTGTCGGTAGAAATCTGGATGATGTTGGGATAAGCGAAGATGAAGCTTTGTATCTGCTGAGAAATGATATTGCCAAAGTTGAAAATGAACTGAAACAGTTTGAATGGTTTAATAAGCTTGATGGTGTTCGTAAAAAAGTTTTGATCGACATGGATTTTAATCTTGGTTTGCCAAAGTTTCTGACTTTTAAGAGGATGATTGCTGCTTTGAAGGAAGGTGATTTCAAAAAGGCTTCTGATGAGATGCTGGATAGCAGATGGGCGATGCAGGTGAAAAGAAGGGCTGTCAGGCTTTCCATTATGATGGAGACAGGGCAAGACTATGATGAGTTAGGGGTGTGATATGTTGCCTGTGATAGCTGGTTTGATAGCAAATGGAATAGTGAAAATTAGCAAGTCTTTGCTGGATGATGGTAAAGATAAAGTAATAGAATTTGTAAAAGAGAAGACTGGAATAGATCTGAGCACTGTTAAAGATGTGGAAGAATTGAAACCTGAGGATATTTCAAAACTTAAAGAACTTGAAAACAGTTTTGAAATTGAAATGCAAAAGCTTGCCATAGAGGACAGGAAAAGTGCAAGACAGAGAGAAGTTGAGCTTGCAAAGGCAGGAAAAAATGATTGGACGCAGGATGTTCTGGCTTTTGTTGCTGTGTTTGGATTTTTCGGTGTCATATACATGCTTTTTCTAAAAGAGATTCCTGGTGGCATAGCAAGAGATGTTTTGCTTGTGATGTTGGGTGCTTTGTCAAAAATAGTCGGAGATGTTTACGCCTATTTTTTCGGGAGTTCAAAAGGCAGCAGACTTAAAGATGAAAAACTTTCTCAAATGGTAAGGTGATAATATGAACGAAATCTTCGATAAAGATTTGAAATTCATGATTTACGGTGATTTCAGCACCGATGCCGTTTATAACGGTACTGAGATCAAGGTGCTGTTTGAAGATAATCTTTCCGGTATTGAGACTCTGTCAGGAGACTTTATCGGCTGTTCGGCCAAAGCGGACTGTTATCCTGCGGATGTTGAGGGAATCGCTGCTGGAGATATTATCACGATAAATGGAGTGGATTACCAGGTCTTAATGGTGACTCAGGAGTTTATGGGGCCTGTAAATCTATATCTGACGAGGGAATTTTGATGACTGTCAGAGAAAATATTATTGACGCTTTGAGAGCGAAAATAGAGAGTTTGAATATAAAGACAGGAATCTGGACCACAAGAAAGATTACAGAAGAAGACTGTCCGTATCTGGATATCAGGGATGTGTCCTGTAGTTATGATAATGAAAGCTCAAATGGATTATCTTTCAACAGTTTGAGCTTGAGATTGACTCTGTATGACGTAGGCACGGATGTGCATCGAAAATTAAGAGATAATGTGGCGGCAATTTATCAGGCTCTGGGAGAGGATCAGACTCTGGGCGGTCTGGCTGATTATATCAGGCTGGATGGTGATGAGTTTGATATTGAGCAGCATGAGCGCCTCATAGGCGTGGCAGGTATAGATATTACGGTTTTTTATAAAACAGCAGAGTTTGCAATTTAGGAGGGGGAAATGGCTAAGAATGCAGCAGAAGTAAAAATGGGATATTGCGATGTGTCTTTTGATGGCCAGGATATTGGCTATACAAAAGGTGGAACGAGGGTGAGCTATTCCGTTGAGACGGTTGAAATTACAGCAGACCAGGAAGATGCTCCTATTGGTGAAGTAGTTACCAAGCAGAATTTTGAAGTAACCGTACCTATTGAGCAGTATAATTTGCAGCTTCTTGCAAAGCTTATCCCTGGTGCAACTTTAGTGGTAGATGCAACGGATTCTACAAAGATGAAACTTGAAATAGCAGGAGCAAGCGGGGTTAATCTGCTTGATTTGGCCAAAGAGCTGAAAATCATTCCTCGGGGCGGTGATGCCAATGACCAGATTACGGTTCATCATGCTGTGCCTATACCGAAAATCGAGTTTGCCTATGAAAAGGACAATGTAAGGGTGTATGAGGTGACTTTTAAGGCGTTGAAAGGCACAAACGGTTTTGTAACGTTTGGTGATACCACTACGACGGCGTAAGTGGTATGAATATGGGGGAGATGATATGAAAGTTTTGAATGTAGAAAAATTTAGAAACAGTGCGAAGGTGTTAATAGGTGGCAAAGAGTATGAGGTGAGAGGAATTAGTGTTGGACAGTTTGCTAAAGATTTGGATGTTTCAGGAGTGCAGATGCCAGATAATGAGAGGATGAAAAAGATGAGGAATTTGGTGCTTTCTCACAGTAATATTCCTGAAAATGTGATTGACAGTCTTGATGAATCTCAGTTGGTGGCCATTTATCTGGTGATGCGCGGATTTGATCCGGAAGAGCTGGAAAAAAAAATGGAAATGATGAGGAGTTAGATTTTGGCAGGCTGATTGTTGAGGTGATGCATTACACCGGACTTAGCCTGAAAGAGATACTGGAGATGCCACTGTGGACTTTTTCGGAGATTGCAAAACAGGTTGCAAAATTGAAAGCGGAAGAAACCGTGAGGAATTTTAATACATTTGTTTCTGCTATAGGGGCGCTGTTTGGTGAAGAGCCTGAATATATTAAAGAGCAGATAAAATTTTTAGGGTTTGAAGAGAGGGGAGAGGAGCTTGATAAAGATGGCTTGGCAAGGCTTAAGATGCTGTTTTCAAATTAAAAATATTGTCATGGAAAGCGTCATAGAGCAGAAAGAAGTATCCGATGACAGTGGATATCATGAGAAAGCCGCAGAAGTAGTAAAAAAATGCTTCGAAAATATTGTTAAAACCTTTGGCGGTTTTAATTGCAAAAGGTATCAGCGCTACCACCATGATAAGAATTATCAAACCTTCCATACTAATATTATAGGTCACATAAATTATCAATTCAAGGTGAAATATGGCTGGTAATATTGGCGAAATAAAAATACAGGTTTCTGCTGAGGAATATAAGGCTGTTCAGGCTTTAAAAAGGCTGTGTTCCCAGCTTGATACGGTGTCTTTGACTGTTATTAAAGTTAACAATTACATCCAGTTGATGAAAACCGGTTTTGACGCATTGGGAAGAGCTGTTGATCTTGTCAGTGAGGGAGCTGCAGGTCTTGATATTGAAAGGGCGTTTAAAAAGCAGGCTCAAAATATCGGTTTAAGCACTGAATATATGATGGCCAAAATCAGAAAAGCCACGAATGGAACTATGACCGAAATAAAAGCGATGATGTTGGCCAACCAGGCACTTATTAACAATATGCGTTTTGATGATTTTATTACAACGCTTGAATATTTAAGGCGTTATGCGTCTCAAACCGGTAAAAGTTTTGACCAGCTTGCAAATACAATTATGACAGGTTTGACTCGTGGCTCGACCCTGATGCTGGATGATGCCGGAATTATTATTGATCAGACGGAAATCATAAAGCAAAAAACTGCGGAATGGGGAAGAGAGCTGAGCGAAGCAGAGAAAAAAGCGGTTATTGTGGCGGAAGCTATAAAGCAGATGAAAGAGAAGATGGATACTTTCAGTGATGCTTCTGCATCTGCAGCAGATAAAATAGAAAGAATCAGCACTTACTGGAAAGATTTTAAACAGACAGCCAAAGAGATTTTAGCAGAGGGAGCAATAGCTGTAATTGATTGGGTAAATTATAAATTTGGAACGGAAAATTTGGAGTTTAAAAGAAAATATTTAGAAGAAAAAATAGCTGAAATGCAACAACTTATCAAACAGGCTGAAGATGATTTAAAAGATGGTTACAGCATGGCATATACTCCAGCTACTCTTGAGATGATGCGTGAAAAATTAGGGAAACTCGAGGAAGAATACAGAGATATTGTTTACCAGATAAAGACTGATACTACCGACCTAATTACTCATTTGGCTGATGCAAAAAACAGAGTGCAGGCGATTTATGCCGATATGGAGCGTAAAAAGCAGATTTCAATGAAATCTCCTGCTAATCAGCAAGATGTATATATTCCGGACGAAAAAGAATTAAAAAAGATAGACAAATGGTATGAGGAGTATTTGGCAAGAAAGGCCGATGCTCATCTGCTTGGCAGAATAAATGCGGCTAAAAGGGCAAAATCGATTCTGCGAAAGATGGATGAACCTTTGTTAAGTGATGAAGAGTTTGACAAGGCTTATATGGAAGGGCTGGCTGCATTGGAGAAGTTTGGGGATGATAAGAAGTTAGAAGGTCTCATAAAGGCTAAAGAGCGGGTAGATGATATTAAGAAAAGTCTGATGGAACTTTCGCCTGTGGCCAAAATGCAGGCGGATCTTTTGAAAGGCGCATTTGAGAATATAGGCTTTGTTCTTTCAGAAACAATGGCCAAATTTGCTACGGAAGGGAAGTTTTCCTTCAAGGAGCTTGTAAGCGGTCTGGTAAAAGAGCTGCAGATATATGCTGCACAGAAAACAGCTATGCTTCTCATGGAAGCTGCATATCAGGGAGTGATGTCTTTTATAGATACTTCAAGGGCTGCTGAGCATTCATCAAAAGCGATGGTGGCTTTAAAAGGTGCAGCTGTGATGGGAAGCTTTGTGGCAGGATCCGGACTTACTGCAATGGCCCACAGCGGGCTTGATTATATTCCGGAAGACGGAACATGGTTTTTGCAAAAAGGGGAAAGGGTAATCGACAGCAAGACGAACAGGGATTTGAAGGAGTATTTAAAACAGGCTGGCAGGCCTTCTGTGGTGATGAATGTCACGATAAACGGCGGTGATGAGGAAAGTGTTTTAAAAGCTTTGCCGAGGCTGAAACAGACAATTATTGAAGTTGTTTCCGGTGATATAGCTGCAAACGGCCAGATCCGAAAAACAATCTTAACCTACACATAAGGGGAAAAAATGGCGGATACATATCCATTGCAGCCAAACAGGATTCAGACAGTGGGTATCCAGTTTAAAACCACTGTGGTGACATTTGAAAGCGGATATGAGCAAAGAAGTGCAGACTGGAATAAACCTAAAAAGACTTTCAGGCTTATTCACCAATATCTGGATGAAAAAAGTTTAAAAACCCTTACAGATTTTTTTACCGAGAAAAAAGGCGGCTTTCAGAAGTTTTATTTTGTGAATCATATTGACGGACAGACATACACGGTGAGGTTTAAAAGCGATTCCCTAACGGTTGAGAGGGTTAATGCATATTTTTCAAATGTTGAGGTAGAGGTAGTGGAATGCTGACTCTGCAGAGCAATGTTAATAATGTGTTGACGGCGGATGAGCTGATCACCTTTTATCTGTATGAAATTGATTACGGTGATGGAGTTTTGTATTGGACGAACTGGGGGGAAGATGTTTCTTACAATGGCCGGATTTATGAGGCTCAGGTAATAAAGCATGCCGATATTACCTGGTCAACCGATGGAAAGATAAACAATGTTGTTTTGTCGATCGGAAATGCGGACAGGGTTATTCAGTATTATATTGAAAATTATGAGTTGCTTGGCAAGCAGGTAAAAATTATCCAGGTTTTTGCAGATTCTGCCGGTATTATCCAGGGAAGTATCGAGGTAACTTTTGTTATAGAAAGTGCTGTGGCCAGAAAACAGCAAGTGGATTTTACTCTGTCCATAGGGATGGATTATCTCAAGTCGAAAGTTCCTGCCAGAAAAATGTTTGCTGGTTACTGCAGATGGCAATTTAAAGATCAAAACTGCGCCTACAGCGGAACAGATACCTCTTGCAGTAAAACTTTTCAGGACTGCCTGAAAAAAGGGAATCAGAAAAGATTCGGCGGTTTTCCTGCCATTGTTAACGAGAGGTTTTATATATGAATGTGAGTTTTTATTTGAAGATACCGTATAAATACAACGGAAGGGATGAAACAGGAATTGACTGCTGGGGTCTTGTTTTATTGTTTTATAAAAGAGAGTTTCGGGTGAAGCTCTCCGATTATAAGCATGGCACAAAAAGTTATAACGAGCTGGGCAATTTCATATCAAGGCAGGTTGCAAGTAACGGTGAGTTTGCGCCGGTTAAATTCTTAAAATTCGGCGATCTGCTGCTTATAAAAAACAATTCAGAGGTTGTGAATCATATAGCCGTTTATATCGGGGAAAACAGGATACTTCATGCCCTTGACGGTGTGGGAGTCGTTGTGTCGAAGCTGCATTTGTGGAAGTCTAAAGCCTCGATGTTTTTGAGATACAGAGGGATACATGCTGATTAAATTAGTCGAGAATGTTTTTGATAAAAAGAGTGTAAAGGTAATTGACGTTGATTACAAGTATCAGACAGTAAAAGATTATTTTTTGTCTGTAACTGATTATAATCCGGATGATTTTATCCCTGCCGTCAACGGCGGCAGGGTTAATTGGGATTATATCCCGTCCAGAGATGATGAGGTTATTTTTATCAATGATATTAAAGGCGGAGGCGGTGGAGGGCTTCTCGGCGTAATTACGGGCGGTGCTTTGATAGGCTTGAGTTTTGTTCCTGGACTGCAGGGAGTGGCTCCTTATCTGATGACAGCCGGTATTTCGATGCTGGCTGGATCTGTTGTGGGATATGTTGCGGAAAAGCTGTTTGCTCCCAATTTGCCGGATAGGCCTGATTATAGCGGATTCAGTAATTCAAAAACGTATTCCTGGGACGGTATTCAAAACATTGTCGGCGAGGGGAATGTTGTCCCTGTTGTGTACGGAAAGCACCGTGTCGGCGGGGTGGTAATTGAGGCCTTTACCAGCGGAGATACGGTTAACGGTATCCAGGAAAAAAAATATTTGAATGTATTGCTGGCTTTATCGGAAGGTGAGATAGAAGGTGATTTGTCGGATGATAAAATTTTTATCAACAAAAACCCTATTACCAATTTTGAAGGGATTACGTGGGATTTTAGAAAAGGAACGGCCATCCAGGAGCCTATTGCCAATTTTTCAAAGATTGCAAAACAGTATAATATTTCCGGAGTGCAGTTAAAATACAACTCCCCGTACGTTTATAAAACAAATAACAGGGTGGATAGTGTAAAATTAACTATTGCTTTTTCCTCTTTGTTTCAGCTTGATGATGATGGGAATATCAAAAATTTGAGCTGTGTTTTTTCGGTAGAGTATAAAAGGATTGATGATGCTTCTTATGTTAGCTTGGGGGAATACACTGTTACAAATGCTACCAAATCTATGGTGGAGTATGATATTTATTTTACTCTGCCTGGCAGAGATGAGTATTATATCAGGATTACCAGGAAAACAGAGGATTTTGATAATGATACGAGAAAAAATGCTGTAAGTTATTTTAAATCGGTTACGGAGTATCAGAACACAGAGATAGGTTATATCAATACAGCCCTTCTTGGCTTGAGAATAGAAGCCACGGATAAGCTTTCCGGATTTATGCCGGCTATTACGGCCACCGTGAAGGGCGTGAAAATAAAAGATGTCAGAACAGGTCTTTATTCCTGGAATAACAATCCGGCTAATATCTTATATGATTTATTGACAAACAAGCGCTATGGCCTTGGGCTTGATGAGGGGCAGATTGACATTGAAAGTTTTAAAGAGTTTGCAGACTGGTGTGATGAATCGGTTAGCTACAGCTTTTATGATCCTTCTACCGGTAGTTATATAACCAAGACTGAGAAACGTTATGAAATTAACCTTGTAGTTGATAAAGAGTTTAACGCTATAGATTTAATCGGTAAAATTTGTGCAAGCTGCAGGGCCTTGCCTTACTGGCAGGGGAATAAGTTTAAGGTTGTAATTGAGCGCCCTTCTTCTCCTGTGCAGCTGTTTTCAATGGGCAATATTGTTTCGGACAGTTTTGAAGAAAATTATGTGAATCTTAAAGACATTCCTAACCAGGTAGATGTGCAGTTTTTAGATGAGGATAATGAATATGAACAAACCATTATTACCGTATTTGATAAAAGCAGGCTGGATGAACCTGTTAATTCTAAAACCATTCAGCTTTACGGGATTACGAAAAAGAGTGTGGCAAAAAGAGAGGCAATTTTTGCTCTAAAAAAAGCAAAAGCAATAAGAAAATTTATCAAATTTGAAGCAGGACTTGATGCGGTTATCTGTGAAGCTGGTGATGTTATTTTATTTCAACATGATACCACGCAATACGGCTATGGTGGACGTATAAAAGAAGTATTAAGCGATAGAGTTATACTCGATAGAACAGTCCCTCTTGAACAGGGTAAACAATATACTTTGAGGGTAAGAAAATCTGATAACACTTTTGAAGTATTCACTGTTTTAGCAGAGGCTACAATTGAAACAGATGAGATTAAGATTAATATGCAGTCAACCGCACAGGCTGGCGATGTGTATGCTTTTGGTGAAGTTAATAAAGAAGCTAAGCCATACAGGATATTATCAATTGCTAAAAAAACAGACAAAACAGTTGAAATTCATGCAGAGGAATACAATGAAAGCATATTTAACGAAGATGACAGCATTGAAATCGAAGAAACAAAATACAGCCAGTTGGGACTGACAGAAACTTATGAATTGGACGGGACAGCTGATGAGCCACAGCCTATTAAACTTGCCGATAATCCGAGAGTAAGTGTCAGTTATTATGATATTCCGCCGTATGTTTTAGATGTGACTTTGACAGAGAAGGTGGAATTGATTAACGAACAGGTAGTTTCAAGTATTATTGTTGATTTTGCTACCGTAAAAATGCCTGAAAACAGCTTATCGAGAATTGACAGATACGAGATACTTCACAGCACGGATGGTGCAAACTGGGAGGTAGTGGGGTTTTGCAGGGGTGGTTTTTTTGAGCTTAGAAACGTGGAAATAGGTATCAGGCATTACATTCTTGTGAAACCTTACACAATTTATGGTGTTACCAATGATATTGAAAAAAGCCAGTATAAATTGAAGTTTGATATTGTTCCCACAGGTCAGGTGGCCGTGCCTGATGATATCAGCAATTTTGTTGCGGTTCAAAATGGTGATCAGATTATTTTTGAATGGGATGATGTTACCAATACTCCGGTTAAATATTATGAAATCAGGCAGGGAGACTGGGCCCTTGGCAAACGCCTGATAACCACAAAGCTGTCAAAGGCTTCCGTGTTTGCGACAACAAACGGCTGGATAGATTTTTACATTAAGGCGGTGAATATCAACGGAGTTTATTCTGAGAATCCAGCAAGGTATTCTTTATATGTTAATTCTTTTGAATCCGGAAACCTGATTTATACAAAAGATGACAGAGCTGACGGATGGGACGGCGATAAGGAAAATTTCTTTGTCAATGTGGAAGGGGATCTGGAGCTGCAGCAGGGAGCTGGAAAAGGACAGTATATAACCGGTTATATTGATTTGTTAGAGCAGGCTACTGCCAAGATTCTTATAGATTATGCCGTAAAAGGTGAAATAGGGAATGAGAAAACATGGGATGAGATGGATGTGATATGGGATGAGGCGTTAGAAGTTTATGAAAGCCTGGTTGATGTGGGCAATATTGATTACAGACATGAAATTTCTTTGTTCACGGGGCTGTCAGATGATTATGTGAATATAGTGAGGCTTTCAAATTCTACAGCTCCGCTTTTGGATAATGGGACGGTAGCTGTCAGTAATGAGGCAAATGTTACTTATGAGTTTTGCACTTTTCATCACGGGGTGAAAAAAGATTTCAAATCGGTTCTGGACTACAGTGTGCAGGTTCCGGATATATACGGGATTTTATTCAGGTTTAAAGTGCTCTTTTTGACTCACAATGGGGTTATATGTGAGTTTATTGGAAGCGGGAATAAATTGAGCGTGGTATTGCTGCAGGATGGCAGATTGTGGCTGTTTGACGGGGTGGATTTTATTGAGAATAGATTGCAGATTTCGGAAAATGATAAACTGTTAATAGGTTTTTCCAATATGGTTAATTCAAGTGAGTTTCTGTTTTTTACGGGCAATGTCAGCACAAAAGAATATGCGGTAAACAGAGGCATATTAAATTTTATAAAGCCTATCACAATTTCGGTAAATTGAAAGGAGGAGAGGGATGATTAAAGAGTCGTTGAAAGTAAAAGGCTTTATGAGTGCTGTCTTGGTGAAGCAGGATGGCAGGAAAGAAGTGATTATGAGTGATAATTTGATATTATCTGTTGGTTTTGATTTTATCTGTGATGCAATTGCAAAATCAACGCAGCCTGCTCCTATGGGTTATATCGCTGTGGGGACAGATTCGACAGCTGTGGATCCTGCTCAGACCGGACTTGTTAATGAGATAGCGAGAAAAGCCGCTACATATGGCCATACAGCCGGGACTAAGTCTTTTACTTTGACTGCAACTTTTGATGCGGGAGAGGCAACCGGAGCTCTGGTAGAAGCTGGAGTTGTTAATGCTGCTACAGGCGGGATTTTTCTGGATAGGGTAACGTTTCCGGTTATCAACAAGGAAACTAATGACATGCTAACTGTTACTTTCACTTTTACCCTTTCATAGGTGAGCCATGGGATTAACTGCTAATATTAGAGATTTAACCTGGGATGGCACGGCTTCCGATTGGGATAATACTGATGTCACCTGGGACGGTGCTGTTTATACTGAGTATCTGCAGACGGTGGATGAATCTGCCGCTATAAATGAAGATTTGCCGGTAAAAAGTGCCGTAAAGGCTGTTAGTGAACAGCTTGCGGTTAATGAAGGGTTTGACAGGGAATTTATCATTTTCAGGGATATTTCCGAGACTGTTAAATTTATGGAATCTGCTGCGAAGGATTTGGCAAAGAATTGTTCGGAGCTGATTGGCTTTAATGAGTCCATAACCAAAAATATTGTGCTTTTTAGTTTTGAAAATTTAAATATGCAGGAAGCGGAAGATGATCCTACCGACTTTAAACGCCATTATTATGAAACGATATCTATTGCTGAGTCTGTTATAAAACGGTTGGCAAAGAATTGTGCGGAGAGTGTAGGTTTTGTTGATCTGCTTATTTTGCCTTTTGCTGATGGTGTTGTTGCTGATCTGGCAATAAAAAACAGAACACTTGAAGATGAAAATTTCGAACTGATGGTGAATAAATCATCAGCTTTTGGTTTTTCTGATTGGATACGGTTTCAGGAAGGTGAATACAGCTTTAGAGAGGCTATTATCCGTTTTGTTCTGGAGAACTATGATCCGGATACAGTTACCCATATTCAAATTCCAAAGCATGTGGTTACTGTGGATGTGAAGGATATTATTGATAGAGGCAGTGCAAATATTAGTGGAGTTACAAGGGTATTTTTTAATAAAAAGTTTCATGCTGAACCTGTAGTTGTGATTACATCGTTTGTCAGCTCTGATTTTATTGTTCCTGAGATTATTGCGACTACAAAGGAATATTTTGATGTGCAATTAAAAAAGGCTGACGGCACTACCGCTGCCGGCCAGATAAACTGGCAAGCACACGGTTATTAGGAGGGGGATATGCAACAATATGTTCTTATTGCTGGTGGTGATAAAGTTAAAGATAGCCGGGCTTTAATTAATAATAATTTTGAAACGCTGCGTAGTGGATTTGAAGGAACGAGTTTTCCTGCTAATCCGGTTAAAGGGCAGAGAGCTTTTATTAATGGGGCATGGTACACTTTTGATGGCACATTATGGATCTCTGATAGTGAAATACATAATCATGATGCGAGATATTATACTGAGAGTGAGGTTGACAGCTTTTTAGCCGGTAAAAGTGATGTAGGGCATATTCATGATGATAGGTATTACACGGAAACGGAGATTAATAACTTATTATCGGATAAAAGCGATAAAACGCATACTCATGATGACAGATATTTCACGGAAACTGAGGTTGAACAATTATTTGTAAAGAAATTGTCTTCTGTTAGACCAGGTGTGGATAGAATATATGTGAATAACCAGGATGTTGATGAGTGTATTCAAACCTATAAAGATGGAACAGATTACGTCTTAAAAGTTTATAAGAATGGTGTACAGACTACCGACCCGGTAAAAGTTGATAAAGCCACTAATGCCGATCAGCTTGGTGGACAAGCTGGCAGTTATTACCGCTGTTCTGATTGTTCCTGGACATGTTCAAGTTCTTGCACAGGCAGTTGTGTCGGCGGTTGCACAGGTAGCTGTACCAGCTGCTCCGGAACCTGCACAGGAACCTGTACTGGATGTACTGGAACATGCACAGGCGGTTGTACCAGTTGCACAGGTACTTGCACGGGCGGTTGTACCAGCTGTACCAGCTGTTCCGGGACTTGTACGGGAAGTTGTACAGGATGCTCCGGAACATGCAGTGGTACATGTACCGGGTGTACTTCTTGTACCGGTAGTTGTAGTGGTGGTTGTGATGGTTGTAGTGGAGCATAAAAGGAGGGGGATATGTTAAAGCAGTATTTTAATATTTTAGAAACTAATTTTCCTATAATGGCAATAGGGGATAATTTCGATTATTTTTATCAAAATCCGGATGCAGTTGTAAAATGTATAATAGCTCCTCAATTTATTTTAGCAAAAAGTATCGAGGAGAATATTAAAAATGACAGCAACATTGTGGAGTTTGGGGACACTTCCGGAATTTTTGTAAATGGCATTTTTGTGGACAAATATTTTGTTAATCTGGGCATTGATGAAAAATTCTTAAATCAACCTGTTGGTACCGACAGTAAAGTATGGTGTCAGTTATCCGGGAATTTTGAATTGCTGCCCTGGCTACCATTTCTTTTTAAAATATCTCCTACAAATCCTGATGATACTTCATATTATGAGGTTTTAATTACGGATGAGACGACATTAGGGGATGTTATTAAAAACAGCTGGAGATACACTTTTTCACTGGAAAATAATGTATATGAAAAGCTTTCAGATACCAATGCGTGGCGCAATTTTAAAAGAGCCTACATGTACAATGAGGTTTATAAGTATAACGGTAACGTGCAGTCTAAGTTTGCCGATTACAGTCGAGTTTTGTCTTTTATTCTGCAGAAATTAAAAGCAAATAACCTGCTATCTTTAGAAGAAGAATCTGTTTTGTCAGCCTTTTTGGAAAGACTGATAGATAATGATTCTCTGATGAGAATCAATCAGAGGGAGCAGAAAATCAACGATTTGCTGGCGTGGTATAAGACTGATTAATTTGGTTAGTTTTTAGATTACACAAAGGAGAGGGAGAGGGTATGAAATTACTTGTTCATTTGACTGATGATTGCAATTTGAACTGCAGCTTTTGCAACAGAAGAAATGACCCAAAGAGAAAAGAAATTGATACATTGCCTGTTATCAAGGCGCTGCATAAAGTTAAGCCTATTGCAAATATACAGCTTTCTGGCGGTGAGCCGTTACTGGTCAAAGATAAACTTTATTATTTTATAAATGAATTGAAGGGGGTTGCGCCAATTCAGGTTTTGACAAATGGCCACTTTGTGGACGAAGAATTTGTCAGAACCTGCAATGATAATGATATCCATGTGAGGGTTTCGCTAAACGGTATCGAATCCGGAGAAAAGAATTTAAAAAATCTTTTGAAAACCAATCCTGATGGTTTGAAGTTATTAAGGAATATTAAAAATCTTTCTATCAGGCAGATTGTTGATATCAGGCATTATTTTGCAAATTCATCCATTGCATTGCTAAAAACTTTTGGATGTAGGCTGGAAATCGGTTTTGATTATTTTTCTTTGAATGCAGAGGATATTGGGGCAATTGAGATGTTTAATTTTATTGAGCAGATAGATAAGATTAAGCAGTTTGACAAGAGATTATTTGAGCATGTTTCTTTTATAAATTTTCCATATGAAAACTGCGAATGCTCGGATAATTACGTTTTGTATATTGATGGAACTCTGGAGAGATATGATGAAAGGTTTGATGTGGAAGCGGATCACAAAGGCTGTGCACTCATATCATCTTTAATGGGACGTGATAATTACGATATTCTGTTAAAGCTAATCAATGAAATCAGGAGATAGTGTGATGACTGATTATAATGAAGTACCAAAAACATATCAGATTTTAACCAATCTGACCTGCAATTTGGACTGTGCATACTGTTACGAGCATCAAAAAGACGGGAAGGTTAATAAGATAGAGTTTATCAAAGATTTTCTAAAAGCCAAATTTGAAGAGGATAAAGAAGTAAAAGCAACGGCAGTAATTGAGGTTATAGGTGGTGAGCCTTTATTGCATCCAGAACTGCTTGATGAGACGTTTGCATATGCACTTGATTTGGCAAAACAATATAACAGACCAATTATGTTTGCAATATCAACGAATGGCACACGTTTTGAAGATGAGAAAGTTAGAAAGTTATTGTTAAAGTACAGGGATTTTATTGATATCGGTATCTCAATTGACGGTCTAAAGGAAATACACGATAAATACAGGGTTTATGCCAATACAGGAAAAGGCTCTTATGATGATATAGTAAGAAGTTTGGATTGGGTTTTTAAGAATTTGAAATTTGTGGGAGTCAAGGCAACTTTCACGTTGGAGACAATAGAGTATTACGACAAAGCGGTAATAAATTTAATCAATTTGGGCTTTAAATTTATTGCTGCAAATATTGTGTATGAGGACTTTGTGCCATACCTGATGGCGCAGAAGCTTGCATTAAAGATGATGAATATTGTTGATTATCTGGAGAAAAACAATCTTTTAGGTAAGGTGTTTGTTTACCAGATAACTGGGAAGTCAAACGATGAGCCGTTTAATCCGTTAATTGCATTTAGAAATAAACAAAAGGAGAAAAGGAATTATTGCGGTTCTGTAATACACATGACCTGTCTTGGATTTGACGGCAAGGTTTACGGGTGCAACAGATTTTGCACGATGAAAAAGGAAGGGATGGAAATTGGAGAACTTCAGCAGGCAAGGATAAAAAGGTATGAAACCATATTACCGGAATTGATAAAGAAACAGCCGAATTTATGGCCCGGGGAGTGTGAAGAATGCCCGTTTATCAGCTTTTGTCCAACGTGTTCAGCCGCACCTTTTGAATATTATGACGGCTTAAAAGAGGAAACCTTGAAGAAATACCTTGCAGAAAAAAGGATGTGCGGTTGGACTTTTGCCACGATGTTGGCCAAACTTTACTATTTTATGAAGCTGCAGCGCATAAGCGCAAATAAATAAAAAGGAGGTGGGGATTATGTCAGACAGAAAAGATATCTTTGAAGAAAAGCCGATCAGTGAAAGGGATGAGCTTGTAGCTGATACTAAGTATGATGAGGAAGGATTACCAAATCCGGATATGTCCGATGTGAAGGTTGAGAAAGATATTCGTACCGGTGAACATGATGAAGAAGGAATACCGACTCCGGATGTCTCAAATATCAAAGTTAGCCCTGATACTGAAGTTTATGACGATGAGAAAGAGGAAGGCAGAAGGTAAAAGGCAGGAATTTATCCTGCCTTTTAAACTGAGAATAATTGTCACGAAATTGTAACACTTTTTCATCATTTTTCATTATTTTTCTTGTCTTTTTGATTATAAAAGTCTAATAATTATTAGAACTTATGAGATATGAGGAGAAACCAAAAGCGGTTCAATCCCGCCCGCGCCTATTTTGTTAGGAGTAGTTATGAAAATTGTTAAATACTATAAAGCTAAAAGTTATGAACCTGAAAAAAATTGGAGGCGTGTAAGTCTTTGTAATCAGAAAGATATATCTATTGAGCATTTTGTAAAACCGCCGAAGCACTCTTCACCAAAACATAAGCATCCAAATGCTCAAATATTGATTGTGTTAGAGGGTAAGCTTGCCGTTTGGACTGAGAAGGATGGAGAAGTGATCCTAGATAAATATGATACAGTGTATATTGAAAGGGATGAAGAACACATAGTAACTAATCCTCTTGATGAGCCTTCTGTGGGGATTGATATTTTTGTTCCTGGTAGACCATTTGATTTTTGGTTAAAAAATAAAGAGTTGCTCAAATAATTTTTAGTTTTTTTAGTAACTTTTCAGTTGGTATACCGTTTTTATCGTAACCTCTTTTTTTATAGTAGGTTTTTAACATCTTATCTATAGGTGGGAGTTTTTGTTTTTTATCTGACAGTCTTTGTTCTAATATTAATCTTGCAGGGAGGATATCATCTTTTTTTGATATTCCAAGGAGGCAATTCAAATATCTTTCTAAAAGGTGTATTCTCTCTCCTGCAGTAATAAATTCTTTAGCTGTTATATTTATTCCTGTTACTGCAACCCACATTTTGTGATAAAGGGAGAAGTCTACCATAGATATGGCGACTTTAGGGAAATTTGTCATAAAAAATTTTAAAAGAAAATGTGGAGTATACTTTGTTAATGGTGCTTCAAAAAGATAAGCAAATGCAGTAAATAGACATGTTTGTAGTGAGTTGATACAATTAAAAAGATTTTCAAAAAATATAGTATAATCAACTTTTCCTTTTTCACTATAGGGGTTTAAAAGATCAAAAATTATCTCAAGACCAATTGGATACGCTGATAAGTGACATCCTCCCCTATTGGCAGTAGAAAATGATAGCGCTTGACCAAAAGCTGCTCTAGGGTCATAACCGGAAATTTCTAATCCTTTAATGTGTATTGCGAATTCTTTCCCACCATATTTATCAGCAACCCTTTTTACCCCTTCTGCAAGTTCATTTCCAATTTCTATTCGATGGGCAATTTTAAAAATTATGTCTGCTATGTTATCATGTTTACCAAAGTTTAAGTTACTTTTAAATATCCCTTTTTCATTTGCCTCCATAGCCCATGCGAGTGTACCACCGAGAGAAATAGTGTCTAACCCCATTTTAGAACATAAAAAGTTCCATTCTGCAACTTTTGCAGGGTCAAAAATTCCAAGGTTGCTACCTAACAATGTAACGGTTTCATATTCAGGTATTGCCATATCTTTTTGATTAATAATGCCTTTGTGTCCGCAAAGGATAGAACATGGTTTACAAGTATGATGTTTTGAATTAAAAAGGGCTGCCATATTTTCGCCTGAGAGGTCGAAGGATTTAGGGTCAAATCCATCTTTAAAATTATATACAGGCATTGCACCTTTTGGGTTTGTAAAATTTACATTTGAAGATGTACCAAAGTTTCTATAGTTATATGCTGTAAACTGATTTCTATTGATATAATATATCCCCTTCTTGCGAAGTTTACTAAAAAGAGCATGGTTTTTAGGTAATATTTTGTATTCACCCTGTTTAACAACAATCCCTTTTAAGTTTTTTGAGCCAAAAATTGCTCCAAATCCACATCTGCCTAGAAACCTGTGTCCTGAAATTACGTTTGCATATCTGACAAGGTTTTCTCCTGCAGGACCAATAGCTAAAGTACCATCTCCATATTTACTGAGATAATCTTGTGTATAATATGTATCTTTGCCCCATACTTCAGAGGCTGATTCAAACATAACTTCTTTTTCATCAATTATCAAGAAGATAGGTTTACTTGATTTGCCTTTAATTATTAGTGCATCAAAACCATTTTTTTTGAGAGACATGCCAAATGGACCACCACAAGATGATGTACCGATGATCCCGGTTAAAGGAGATATGGTAATTGCATGAAATCTTCCAGAGCAGGGTGCATTTGTGCCCATTAAAATCCCAGGCATAATTATTATAATGTTTTCAGGAGAAAACGGGGATATTTTGCCTGGAAAATTGTCGTAAAATAATTTTAAACCTAACCCTTTTGCGCCTAGGTAATTAATTCTATCCTCTAGCGGTATTTGAGAAATTTCAAAGGTTTTGTTGGTAAGATTTATAGTAAGTAGCTTGTTAGAGAAACCTTCAATTACTTTCATTCGTAAGCCTCATTGAGTATTTTTAATATATCATTTTTACTAACGTATACAGGAGAAAATGTAATTGCTCCATCATTTAAAGATAGTTCTGCTATGTTATTAAAATCATTTTTTTTGACACCTGCTTCTTGTAGAGTAACGGGCAGTCCAGTTTTTTCGTTTAATATTTTTAGTAATCTCTGAATAATTATGACTGTGTCTTCTGATTTGTTTTGTGAATTTATGAAAGTTTCTTCATCAGAAAGGAAAAGTAGTAGTTTGCCAATATCATCTTTTTTATTTTGAAGATAAAATTTAATTCCATAAGGTAATAATATTGACATAGCAGTACCATGAGGAATTTTAGAAATTGCGCCAATAGAATGTCCTATTGCGTGGATTATTCCTACCATTGAATTTGAAAAAGCTATTCCTGCACATGTAGATGCGATGGCAAGGTTTAATCTTGAATATTTATCTTTAGGTTTTTCAATTACTTTTAAAAGATTTTGACTGATCAATTTTATGGCGGTTATGGCAAAGGAATCAGAAACAGGATTTTTTTGTAGGCATAAATATGCTTCAATTGCATGCGTGAGTGCATCCATTGCAGTAGCTGCAGTCAATTGTGGTGGCAAAGTTTCTGTCATTCTTACATCTAGTATGGCAACATCGGGTAATAGAAAATTAGAAGCAAACGGAAGCTTTATCCCTCTTTTTTTATCATAAATAACAGCTACAAGTGTTACTTCGGAACCTGTACCGCTTGTGGTAGGAATGACAATTAAAGGTTTTGTTTTTTTATCTAATCTATCGGCACCAGCTAATTTAATAAGATCCATTTCGTTATAGGTGATAGCTATGTTTACCCCCTTAGCAGTATCAATAACTGATCCTCCTCCAACTGCTATAATACAATCGCACTGGTGAATTTTGTAGACATTGGCCACCTCTTTAACTGTTTCAAGGGATGAGTCTGGTGGTACATTGTCAAAAAAGTGGTAGTTAATATTTTGCTCCGATAGGATTTTTTCAACAAATCTTAGTAGTCCAGCTTGTTTGACTCCATAGTCGGTAATGATAAGCGGATTTTTGCAGTTTAGTATTTCAATCTCAAAAGGAAGATTGTCCAAAGAATCAAAGCCGGCAAGAATTTTAGTGGGTGCATGGAATTCAAAATAATTATTTTTCATGGTATTACCCTCTAATTATTCCATAAAAGTATAGTTTTATTTTTAGCATATTGTTGATTGGTATAATATGCTTCATGATATTTTTACATATAAAAACCGGAAAAAGATACCTTTGAACGATTATGGATATTCTCGTGAAAATAATCCCATATGTTATTAACCCTTTTAAAACTATCCTTTTTTCAGCAAATGCTTTTTCAAGTCCTTTTTGAGCGGTAAATACTAAAAATGCACTGTTAGTATTTTTAAATTCAATGATTAAATTTGCGGAAAATGTATCAGTATCTTCAACGAACTTACCTTTAATTTTTTTTATAGAAATTATTGGAGAGTCTAATTTATGTATTTTTATAATTATTGAAAAATTTTCTGGGAAAAAATTTAATTCTTTGTTGATATTCTTATCATATTTTGAGAGAAATGTTAGGGATCTCTTAAATAAAAGAAACAAAATTTTTAAAAGAAATTTTTTCATTTATAATACCTTTTTAATATTATTAAATTTTAATTCAATTAATACTTATTGTCAAGAATCGTGCTTGCTGAGGTGATTATCTTTTTTTGAGAACTTACCTCTAAATCATTACTGAGCATTTCAGAGAGAATGAACAAAATGTTTTTTATAGGTACAATCAAACAAAGTTTTGTGAAAATGGGGTGACTCCAGTAGTATAATTACATTGAAATTTTAGGGGTGATGTGATAATTCTTATTACATGAGAAGATATTTATATTTAACAACCGGTTTTCTAGTTATATTATTTTTTTTGTTTTCTATAAAAAGCTATAATGCGTATTTTATAGATATTGAAAATAATACATTAATACCAAGAAAGGTAGTAGTGATAAACCCTTTTTATCAAAAAAATGTTTATGCGTTTATGCTGTTGAATAAATTAAAAATAGCAAAAGGTGACCATACTATTTCAGCTGTAGGTAAATATGTTCAATTTCAAGATGTAGATATTAGAGATGGATTTTGTAAGATACGTTTAAGCTTTTTGAGAGGATTTCAAAACTCTAGTAACAATGAATATCTTTTTATAAAATCTTTGTTTAAAACTTTAAAATCTTTTGATAATAATATAAAAGTTTTTAAAATCGATGTTTTAAATAATGATGCTTTTACACAAATAAATTATGATTGTGCTATGACATTAGAAAATAATGATATAAAAATAGTAGAAGGGAGTTGTGATGAGAAGTGATGGTAGAAGAAATGATGAAATGAGGCTTATTAAAATAACTACTGATTATATAAAATATCCTGAAGGTTCTGTGTTAATAGAGTTTGGTGAAACAAAGGTTATTTGTAATGCATCTGTAACAGATGGAGTACCACCTTTTTTAAAAGGATCTGGTACAGGCTGGGTAACTGCAGAATATTCAATGCTTCCAAGATCTACGCATACAAGGAATGTACGTGAAGCCCAAAAAGGTAAGCTCTCTGGGAGAACTCAAGAAATATCAAGACTAATTGGGAGGTCATTGAGATCTGTGGTTGATATGACGAAACTTGGGGAAAAAACCGTTGTTATTGATTGTGATGTGATCCAAGCTGATGGTGGTACTAGAACAGCTTCAGTTTCGGGAGGTTTTGTGGCGCTTTATCTTGCTTTTGAAAGATTGGTAGAAAATGGGGAGATTGAACAGAATCCGATTAATGATTTTGTTGCTGCTGTAAGTGTTGGAATTGTAAATGACGAGATAATTTTGGATTTGAATTATGAAGAAGATTCTGTAGCAGCAGTTGATATGAATGTGGTAGCTACAGGTGGTGGTGAGATTATTGAAATTCAGGGTACAGGGGAAGAAAGACCTTTTAATAGGAAGCTGTTGGATAAGATGCTTGATATTGCTTTCATCGGTATAGAAAACATTATTTCTGCTCAAAAAGAAGCGTTGAAAAAATGAATAAATTCTTTGTCGCTACAAAGAATAAGGGAAAACTAAAGGAAATTGCAGAAATATTAGAGCCAATAGAGGTTTTTTCAGTATTTGATATAATTGACGATAATATTGAAGTGGATGAAAGTGGTTCAACCTTTGAGGAAAATGCTAAATTAAAAGGTGAAATTTTGTCAAAATTAGTGAAAGGTTATGTAATTGCTGATGACTCAGGTTTGGAAGTGTATGCTCTTAATGGTGCTCCTGGCGTTTTTTCTGCAAGATTTGCTGGGGATAATGCAACAGATGAGGAGAATAACAAGTTATTACTTGATAAGCTGGAAGGTATCCCTTTGGAGAAAAGGGGAGCAAGGTTTGTTTGTGTAATTGCTCTTTGTAATAATGGTAAAACAATAGCTACATTTAGAGGGGAGTGTGAAGGTAGAATTGCACTTGAAATGAAAGGGAATAATGGTTTTGGTTACGACCCTCTATTTTTACTGCCAGATGGTAGAACAATGGCTGAACTTAATACTAAAGAAAAGAATGAGATCAGTCATAGAAGAAAAGCTTTAGAATATCTCAAATGTTATTTGAATAATGAACTTCAAAACTATTCTTAGTGTATTTTTATTTTTACTAATATCAATTGCTATTACTTTTTATTCACTTTCTGTGAGAATATATAAAGATTTTTTGTTATCTAAGATAGAAATTCCAAAGTTGGTTCAACAAAATAGTACTAAAACTACTACTTTGAAAATATTTTCTTCAACAGGCAATGTTATTTTCTCAAGATATATGAACTATGGAGGGGTTATTAAAATTGGTAAGGATTTCAAACAGTTTAATAGTTTTTATAGAGATTACGTTAATTTTATAGGGAAAGACATGTTGTTAGAAAAATATTGGAACCAGTTTTATTTAAAGAATAAAGATTATCTATTTTTTAGTAGATATGAAGAGTTTTTAAAAAAAAGATTTTTAAAACGATTGTTAGAAAAATTTTCATTAGAGCAAATCTATGAGATAGAATTAAATAACTATCAATTTGCAAATGGGGTTAGAGGTGTTAACGGGTATTCTGTGAGTTTGTTTAATAAAGAGTTTAACAATTTGTCATATAAGGAAAAAATTTTTCTAGTTTTATGTGTAATTTATGATTTAAAAGATGCAGAAAAAAATTATTCTTATTTATCAAAGATGTCAACAATTTTGAGCAAAGATGATACAAAAGTTGAATTTCATAAACCCAGGGTTTTTGAGATATATTCAGATTATCTTGATGGTGTTTTTAAAGAATTAGAAAATTTTCATCTTGATTTTTTTAAGAAAAGTTATGCAGTTTATACAAGTTTTGATGAGAATATTTATAAAATAAACAAGGAAATTATTAAAAATTCATTGAAAAAATATAAAGATATTGAGGCTGGTTTTGTTTTGGTGGATTACCATAGAAATGAAGTTGTATCAGTTAATGGTTCTATAAGAGATGTTTTTTCTAAAAACAGGGCAATTAGTGTTAAAAGGGAAGTTGGATCAATTTTTAAACCTATTACTTATCTTACTGCCTTTTATTATGGATTTAGACCTTCATATGTTTTAGAGGATAAACCCTATAAGTTTAAGGAGGGAAAACACCTATATACCCCAAAAAACTTTAAAAATTATTATATGGGTAAGACAAATATAAGAAACGGTCTTATTTATTCTCTTAATAACCTTACTGTGAAACTTGCTGAGGTCGTTGGACTAAAAAAAGTCACTAAAATAGCAACGCAATTGGGGTTTGAGAAGATAAAGCCTTTTTATGCTATGCCTCTTGGCTCAATCCCTCAAACACCTTTAGTGGTGGCAAAGGCTTATTCTACAATTGCAAGTTACGGTAAAAAATGTGAAGTTACTTTTATAAAGCGAGTAATTGATGATGATGGTAATGTAATGAAGCCGAACAAACGATGTAAAAGAGTAGTTGATGAGGGTTCTGCTTATCAAGTGTTGTTTCTTATGAAGAAAGTAGTACAGTTTGGCACGGCTAAAAACAAAGGGTTGATTTTTGGGACAGCAGGTAAAACAGGAACAAGTAATAATAGTAAAGACTGCTGGTTTGTAGGGATTTTTCCACCTTATGTAGCGGTGTTATGGGTAGGATATGATGATTTTAAAACTATTGAAGATGATGCAACGGGTGGTAAAATTGCAGCTCCTATAGTTGCAAGGATAGAAAAGAGGTTATTAAAAAATGTAAAAAGAGTTAGTTTTAAAGTTCCTAAAGGTATTGTTCTAAAAAAAATAGTAAGAGATAAGGATTTGTTATATTCAGATAATTGTGGAAATTATTATTATGAAATGTTAAAAAAAGAAAATATACCAAAAGAATGTATACGAAATTCAATAGTAAAGAGGCATAATAATTAAAGATTTTTGAGGTGTATTATGAATATTTACCTGATTGGATTTATGGGGACCGGAAAGACAACAGTTGGAAAAATACTAGCTAAGAAATTGGGGAAAAAGTTTTATGATTTAGATGAGCTTATAGAGAAAAAAGTGGGAAAAACAATTAGGGATATCTTTATTGATGATGGTGAGGAGCAGTTTAGAAAAATTGAAACTGAGGTTTTAAAAGATGTGGCAGCAGGGAGAGACTATGTTATTGCTACAGGTGGAGGTTTGTTGACTACAGTGGGGAACTATGAGGTAATGAAAGAAAGTGGTGTTGTAATTACACTTGCTGCTAGTGCTGAATCAATCTATGAGAGACTGAAAGATGATAAAAGTAGACCTCTTCTTATGGTAGATAATGTTATTGATGAGATAAAAAGGTTAATGTTTGAAAGAGCTCCTCTTTATATTAAAGCAGACTATATTGTTGATACTTCAGATGTTCCACCGGAAAAAGTGGTTGATGAAATTATGGAGTTTTTAGATGAGTTATAATTTAATTGTGAATTTGAAAAAAGAAATTGATTATTCCTACCCTATAATAATAGATAGAGGTTGTATAGAAGATATATTAGAGATGTATTATGATTCATTTTTTATTATAGATTCTACAATATACTCTTTTTATGGTAAATTTTTTGTCAATATTGATAAAAAATTTATTTACGAGGCTTCTGAAGAAAACAAAAATATTGAAAGTGTTCTAGAAATTCTAAAATGGCTAAAGAACAATCAAGCTAACAGAAGATCAAAGCTTATTGTGCTTGGAGGTGGAATAACAGGAGATGTAGGAGGATTTGCGGCTTCCATTTATATGAGAGGGGTTGGTTTTATTCAAGTTCCTACCACTCTTTTGTCTATGGTTGATAGTAGTGTTGGAGGAAAAACAGGTGTAAATTTTGAGAGGAGAAAGAATTTTATAGGTAGTTTTAAACAACCTGAAAAAGTTTTTATTGATACCATTTTTCTTTCTACTCTTGCTGATAAAGAGTATAAAAATGGATTAGCTGAAGTTATTAAATATTCTCTGATGTTTGATGAAAAGTTTTATGAGTTTTTACTATTAAATTATAATAAAATAACTGCAAAAGAAAAAGATACTGTAATGGATATGATATATAGATGCTGTAAACTTAAAGCTGATGTTGTTAGATTGGATGAGTTTGAGTCTGGTATAAGAAAATTTTTAAACTTCGGTCATACTATAGGTCATGCCATTGAAGTAGATTCTAATTATAGTATAAAACATGGGTTTGCTGTTGCCATAGGTATGTATTTAGAAACACTGATAGGTGCTGAACTTGGAGAGGTAGAAAAAGATACAATAGATTTTGTAATAAAAATACTTAGATTGTTTGGATTTGATTATAAATATAAGGTTAGAAATAAAGATTTGTTTATTAGGGCTATGATGGACGATAAAAAGATTGAAGATAAAGGGTTAGTGCTATCCTTGACTAATGGTATAGGGGCTGGTAAAATTATTAATGGGATAAGTATGGAAGATATATTAACGATTCTTAAAAAATCAGGAGTTTTTGATGGATGACAAAATAAGAAATAGATACCTCAAAGATATCGAGTATTTTTCAAAAAAGTTAGAAGAACAGCCTGATTCTAAAGTTTTTATGCCCCTTGCTATTGCATATTTAAAGCTTGGTAAATATGATGAAGCTATAGATATTTGTATTAAAGGACTTGATAAAAATCCGAATTATTTAGCTGCCAAGACAGTACTTGCTCAAGCCTATCTTGAGAAGGGGATGATTGCAGAGGCAAAAGCTCTTTTAATTGAAGTAACTACCTTGAATAAGGATAATTATAGAGCTAACAAATTGCTGGGTGATATTTATAGGTCAGAAAATAATTTGGAAAAAGCTCTTTTTTATTATCGTAATGCGTTATATGTAACCCCTGAAGATAGAGACCTAAAAGAGTTACTGGAGGAGTTGGCTGAAAACATAGAAGCTGTTCCAAGAGATATTGAAGAAATATCTGATACAGATACAGAGAAAATTGAAGAGGTTATTAAGGAAGTTCAAGAGGATATTGGTGAGGTGGTCCTTGAAGATACTTCAATGCAAGAAGATATTGGTGAAGAGATGGGGGGTGTTGTTGAGGATGGAGTTAAGGTAGAAAAAATAAACAAGGATGATTTTGGTGAGGATTTAGATCGAGAGCATGTTAGAGAACCTGAACCTATATTAGGCCAGGAAGAAGAACGATCTGCCGATAAATTGGATGAGAAAAACAAATCTGAGGAATTTTCAGTAGAAAAACTTGAGAACGAAGAATTGATTAAACAGCTTGAGAACTGGTTAGAAAATATAAGAAAAATAAAGGCGTCTAGAAGTGTTTAAGAAGATAATTCGATCTATTTTTAATTCTGTAGAAGGTTTAAAGCTTTTTGCTATATTTGATAAAGATGGTATTATCGTGGATAAAGAAGAAGATTCTGAAAGAACGGCAGAGGAATTGGCTGCAGAGTTTTCTTCCGTTTTAAGATATATTGATAAGGTGACAACTTATTTAGTGACGGGGAAAATGGAAAAAATGGTAATTGACTGTGGAAAAGAAATATTTTATCTTCACAAACTTAACAAGTTTTATTATATTGTAGCTCTCTTGGATAGAAATGCGATTATAGGAAAACTTAGGTTTTACATAAAATACTTTGAACAAGACTTAAAGAGAGAGCTGGATATTGATTAAAATTGCAGTTTTAAATGGTCCTAACTTGAATTTACTTGGGGAAAGAGAAAAAGGGTTTTACGGTTGTTTTACGTATGATGAATTAATTAAAAATATTTTAGATTTTGCTAAAAAAAATTATATAGAAATTTCTTTTTTTCAATCAAACATAGAAGGGGAGATAATCAATGAAATCCATCGTCTTAGAAAATGGGCTGATGGTATTGTAATAAATGCAGGGGCATATACTCATACTAGTGTTGCTATAAGAGATGCTTTACTAGCTTTTGGTAAACCTGTTGTGGAAGTACATATAAGTAATATTTTTAAGAGGGAAGATTTTAGACACAAGTCATTCATTTCAGATATTTCTGTAGGTATAATAGCTGGTTTGGGCAAATATTCTTACTTATATGCGATAGATTTTTTGAACAATCTTTTAAAAAAATAATTTTTAGAGGTTTTGTGTGAATAGGGTTCATAGATTAAGAAAGTATTTGGATAGGTGTGGTTATTATCCTTATATAATATCTGATATATCGAATATTTACTATTTGTCGGGTTTTACTGGAAGTACGGCTTTTATTATTTTTACTGAAAATCAAAATTATTTTTTAACTGACGGAAGGTATGAAGTTCAATCGAAAGAAGAAGTGGTTGATGATTTTGAGGTAAAGGTTATTGAAGATTATAAGGAAGCTTTTAAAGGTTTTTTGAGTGGTTACAGAAAAGTATGGCTTGAACCTTCAGGTGGGATTAGGTTACTTATAAGTTTGCAAAATTTAAATTTAGATGTTGATGTTTGTGATGAAGATAAAGTTAGGTTGTTGAGAATGATAAAAGATGAAGATGAAATAAGGTTAATTCAAGATGTTTATAAAGTAGCTGAGATTGCTTTTCTAAATAGTTTGGAAAGTTTTTCTTATAGTGAAAAAGAAAATATATGGGCTGCACAACTTGAATATAATATGAAAGTTGCTGGTGCAAAGAGAACAAGTTTTGATACAATTATTGCATCAGGGTTTAGAGGTGCTTTACCTCATGGTGTAGCTTCGAATAAAGTAATAAATAAAAATGAACCAGTAATCGTAGATTATGGTTGTAAAGTAAATTATTGTAGCGATATAACAAGGGTCATTTATAATGGGAAAGATAATTATGTGTTAAAAATTGTTGAAATTGTGAAGAGTGCTTTGATGTTTGCAAAGGAGAATATTAGAGCAGGAATTAAATGTAATGAAATTGATAAGATTGCTAGGGATTATATTGATTCAAAAGGTTATGGGAAATTTTTCAAGCATGGCTTAGGACATGGAGTAGGAATAGATGTTCATGAGTTACCTGCTTTGAATAAGCGTGATGAAACAATTTTGGAAGAAGGTATGGTTTTGACCATTGAACCTGGTATTTATTTTGATGGAGAATTTGGGATACGGTTAGAAGATACAGTAATAGTGAAAAAAGATGGGTGTGAGACATTAAATAGTTTATTAAAAGATTATATATATAAAATATAAAATAAAAAAGAGGTGTGATATGATTACTCCTAATCAGTTTAAAAGAGGAACAAAGGTTGAAATTGATGGAGAACCTTTTGTTGTAGTAGAATATTTACATTTTAAGATGGGAAGAGGTGGTGCGAATGTTAGGACAAAATTGAAAAGTTTATTAACAGGTAACGTTATAGAGAAAACATTCAAATCTGATGAAAAGTTAAAACAACCTGATTTTGAAGAGAAAGAGATGCAGTATCTTTATAATGATGGTACTGATTATTATTTTATGGATAATGATACTTATGAGCAGGTTGTGGTGAGTGCAGACGAAGTGGGTGAAGTGGCTCTCTTTATGCCTGAGAACTTAAATGTAAACGTTTTAATCTTTAATGGGAAGCCGGTTGGGATAGAATTACCAAATTTTGTAGAGCTAGAGGTAGTTGAAACTGATCCTGGCGTTAAAGGGGATACTGTAAGTGGTGGTTCTAAACCAGCAAAAGTTGCAACGGGGGGAGTAGTGCAAGTTCCACTATTTATTTCAGAAGGTGACGTTATTAAAATTGATACAAGAGATGGAAAATATATAGAAAGAGTAAAAAGTGCTAAATAAATTCGGGAGTATGTTATGGATTTAAAAGTTATTAAAGAATTAATTAAGTTAATCGATAAGTCGAATATTACTGAATTTGAGTATGAGAATGGAGATGAGAGGGTTTATCTATCTAAAAATGCAGAAGTTTTTGCAGTTACAGCTCAACAACAAGTTAGTGAATCTCAAACTGTTCAGCCTATAATGCAAAACCAAAATGTGGCTATTGAGAACAAATCTACTGAGGTAAAAAAGGAAGAAACTATAGACTCTAATTATGTGGAGATAAAATCACCTATTGTTGGAACGTTTTATGAAGCTCCAGCTCCTGGTGCAGAACCTTTTGTTAAAGAAGGAGATACAGTTAAAAAGGGGCAAACCTTATGTATTATTGAAGCAATGAAGATTATGAATGAGATAGAAGCAGAGTTTGATTGCAAGATTATTAAGAAAGTTGGACAGAATGCTAAGCCGGTAGAATATGGTGAGACTATATTTATAGTGGAACCACTATAGGGGTAAATTATGTTAAAAAGGGTGTTGATTGCTAATAGAGGAGAGATTGCACTTAGAATAATAAGGTCATGTAAGGAACTAGGTATAGAAACTGTGGCTGTTTATTCTAATGCTGACAAGGAATCTCTACATGTGGCATTTGCTGGTGAGGCTATATGTATAGGTCCTCATCAGGCTGGTGAGAGCTATTTAAATATTAAAAACATAATATCTGCTGCTGAAATTGCTGATGTGGATGGGATCCATCCAGGATATGGTTTTCTTGCTGAAAATGCTGATTTTGCAAGAATATGTGAAGATTGTGGTTTTAAATTTATAGGTCCAAAATCTGAGCATATTGAGTTAATGGGTAATAAAGCTAAGGCTAAAGAAACTATGAAAAATCTTGGTGTACCTGTTGTCCCAGGAAGTGATGGTGTTGTGGATAATATGGATGATGCATTGAAGATTGCTAAAGATATAGGATTCCCAGTGATAATCAAGGCTTCCGCAGGTGGTGGTGGAAAAGGGATGAGAGTAGCTCATAATGAAATGAGTTTTTTGGCTCAATTTGAAATGGCTAAGATAGAAAGTGAAAAGTCGTTTGGCAGTGGAGATGTTTATATAGAAAAGTTTATTGAGTCGCCGCGACATATTGAAATACAGGTGTTTGGTGATTCCTATGGTAATGTAGTTCATTTTTATGAAAGAGAGTGTTCTATCCAAAGAAGGCATCAGAAATTAATTGAGGAGGCTCCCAGTCCATTTCTTACTGAGCGTATGCGTCATAAAATGGGTGAAATTTCTGTTGAGGCAATTAGAAAGCTTGGTTATGAAAATGCTGGTACAATAGAATATATTGTGGATAAAGCAGGTAATTTTTATTTTATGGAGATGAATACAAGGATTCAGGTGGAGCACCCAGTTACTGAAATGATTACAGGAGTTGATTTGGTGAAACTACAGTTGCTTGTTGCATCGAAAAAAGAAATTCCTTTTAAGCAGAAAGACATTGAAATTAGAGGACATGCAATAGAATGTAGGATAAATGCTGAGGATCCTGAAACGTTTATGCCTTCTCCAGGTACTATAAACGCTTATTATACTCCTGGAGGTTTTGGTGTAAGAGTAGATTCTGCAGCTTATCAGGAATATACAGTTTTGCCATATTACGATTCAATGATTGCAAAACTTATTGTACACGGTAAAGATAGATTTGAGGCTATATCTAAGATGAAAGTAGCTTTAAATGAATTTATTATTGATGGTGTGAAAACAACAATTCCTCTACATAAGCGAATTATGGAACATCACAAATTTATGGAAGGTGACGTTAGTACAGATTTTTTGGAGAAATATTTTAAATGAAAATTGTATCATTAATTGTATTTTTTGTTATAAGTTGTAGTACAATTAATCAAGCTAAGATTGCTGATTCTGCAAAGTTATACAATACTTTCATAAAAATTTTAAGTTTTGAGCAAGATGGTAGATATAATGATGCTTTAAAGTTGCTTGATGAGTTGTTGATGGTTGATAAGGACCCATATCTTGTTATTAAAAAAGGAAATATTTTGTCTAAAGAAGGAAGGTTTGATGAAGCAAAAGAATTGTATTTAAAATACGTTCAAAAACACAAAGACGAAAAAGTTTATTATAGATTATCAAACTTGTATCGTACTCATTATAAAGATGTTGATAGTGCTATTAAATATTTGAAAAAAGCTATCAAAATTAGTGAAAAGAAAAAATATCTTTTTGAGCTGGCCAATTTGTATGAGCTGAAAGGTGATTATTCTTCTTCTGTTGGTGTATACAATAAATTGATAAAAATAGATCCTTCTTCAGAATACTACTATAGAAGAGGAGTTTTATATTTAAAACTTGGTTTGGAAAAAAAAGGGATTGAGGATATTAAAAAATCGTATGAAATCGATGAATACCCCTTGGCTTTATATAGACTTGCTGATTATTACATAAAGAAAGGAGATAAGGCAAAAGCAATTGAAATGCTCAAAAAAGTGATTAAAGCTCATCCTAATCAGAGGACACTTAGTTTTAAGCTTGGAAGACTTTTAATGGATGTGGAGAAATATGATGAGGCTTTATCTGTTTTTAAGTCACTGGAAAATAGTAAAAATGAGTTGATTAAAGCTACTGTATTAAAGCAAATTGCAGCAATCTATTTTGATAAGAAAGAATATGAAAAATCTCTAAAATATTTTAAAAAAGTTTTAGAGATAAAAAAAGATGATTTACAGGCATATTATTTTGCAGGTTTTCTTTCCGAGGCACTAAATAAAGATAATGATGCTATTGTTTTTTATAAGAAAGCTTTGGAAATAGACAGTGATTATGTTCAGCCTAAAAAAAGATTATCAATAATATATACAAAAAGAAAAGATTATAAAAAAGCTTTAGATGTGTTGGATAGTATCAAAGTCGAAGATAGGGATGTGGACTATTATAGATTAAAGGCTGTTATTTATTATGAGGTTGAAGACTATAAAAATGCTATTGATATATTGCAAAAAGGGTTAGCTGCAGGGTATGATGATGAAGATTTGTTGTTTGATCTTGTTATTAATTACGAAAAACTGAAGGATTATAAAAATGCAGAAAAATACTTGAGGAGGATATTGGAATATAATCCTAAGAATGCTACAGCTTTAAATTTTTTAGGTTATATGTTTGCTGAAAATGGTGTTAACCTTGAGGAGGCTTACGAGCTAATCAATAGGGCTCTTGAAATTGATCCTGATAATCCTGCTTATATAGATAGTATGGGATGGGTACTTTATCAAATGAAAAAATATAATGATGCTTATAAATATCTTAAGAAAGCTTTTTTATTAGCACCCAATGAACAGGAAATCAAAGAGCATTTGATGAGAGTTTTGAAAAAGATTCATATAGATAAAACTCCTGAAGATATTTTAAAAGAAAAAGAATGAAAAAACATTTCTTGTTTTTATTCCTATCTTTATTCGTTGTTTTTTCATGTACTAAAATAGATAATGTGAAATTCGGCTATTCTAATGACTTCATATTAAAGAAAGTATATGAACAAAATGAGCAGGTTTGTAATATCAAAGGCAAGTTTTTCATTTATTATGAGGATAGATTTTTTAAATTAAAATTTAAATGTGCTTTAATGAAGGATTGTAACAATAACGTAAAAATGTTTGTTTTTGGTTTATTAAATCAAGTTTTAGCAACTGTTCATTATGATGGAACTAAGGTTGTTGTGTTAGAAAAAAATAAAGATATTTCTAAAGAATATGCAGGTATACTAAATAAGGATAAGATAGAAAGAATTATTACTTTATTTAATGTTCCAATTTTTCTACCAAAAGATATTTTAAAAAAGGAAGTACAAGGTGATTATTTATATGTATATGATAGCAATAAGATTTTCTATAAAATTGATCGTAATTTTAAAATAGTAGAGATAAAAACAGATGAATTTGATATTTTATATCAATTTAAAAATGAACTACTAAAAAAAATAGATTATGTTGATTTTTCTCTGAAATTGTTTATAACCTTTCTGTAATATATTAGTTTAAAGGAATCGCAGGTTGCGAAATGATAAATATTTATGTTTCGGCAAGTAAGTTCATTACTTTTTGTTATTATTAAAATTGTTAAAGGTTAGGTTGAGAGGGATTCTTCATAACTATCTATTTTGTAAAGGAAAACCAATTCTTGTTGTTTCTTAAATTTTTTATATATAAAAGTTCGGATTATGTTTTAAGGAGTTGTTTTTGTGATTGCTAATTCAATTAAATGTTATGCAAAGGTTAATCTTTTTTTATATGTTACAGGTAAAAGAGATGATGGTTATCATAACCTTTTTACGCTTTTTAGTCGCATAAATCTTTTTGATACTTTATGTGTTGAACCTGCTGAGGAATTTGAGATTGTTTGTAATAATAGCTCAATTCCGGTAGATAAAAAAAATTTGATTTATAAAGTGAATGAAAAACTGTCTAAAATTAGAGGTTTTGATGGTCGTGTAAGAGTTTATCTTTATAAAAATATCCCTGTAGAAGCTGGGTTAGGTGGTGGCAGTAGTAATGCTGCAGGTTTTTTAAAACTGATAAATAAAATTTATAATTTTGGTTTAAGATTGGATGAAATGAAGAGTATTTTGAAAGATATAAGTGCTGATGCACCTTTCTTTTTGCAAGAAAAACCGCTAATAGCACGGGGGATTGGTGATGAATTTGTAAAGAGTTTGGACCTATTTCCTATTTACCTATTATTGGTAAAGCCACCTTTTGGAATAAGCACAAAAAATGTGTATAATAGTAGAAATTTAACATTGACAAGTGAGCCACTAATTACTAATATTCACTCGCTTTTGGATTTTGAAACCCTGATTTCATATATGCACAATGATCTTGAAAATGCTGTTTTATATAAGTTTAGTGAGTTGAAGTTGATAAAAAGGCAAATGTTGAACTTTGGAGCTGTTAAGTCTTTGATGAGTGGGAGTGGTTCAACGATTTTTGGTGTATTCCCTTCCTTGCACAAGCTTGAAAGAGCGTATAATTATTTCAGGAATTTGAATAAAAACTATTTTGTTTATAAAACAACTACACTATAGGAGTATAAAATGGGTAAAGATATGGACTTTTTAGTGTTTTCAGGAAACTCAAATAAAAGCTTAGCTGTAGAGATTGTACAAAAGTTGGGAATGAGGCTAAGTGATGCTACGGTGACTCAATTTAGTGATGGTGAAATTTTTGTAAGGATAAATGAAAGTGTTAGAGGCAGAGATGTGTTTGTCATTCAGTCTAGTAATTATCCTGCTGATAGGCATTTAATGGAACTGATGATTATGGTTGATGCGTTGAGACGTGCCTCCGCAAATTCAGTGACGGCGGTTATGCCTTATTTTGGATATGCAAGGCAGGATAGAACTGTAGAGCCAAGAGTTCCAATTACAGCAAAGTTGGTGGCAAATATTTTGACAACCTCTGGTATTGATAGAATGGTTACAATGGATCTTCATGCGGGGCAGATACAGGGCTTTTTTGATATTCCTGTAGATAATCTTTATGCATCACCCATAATTACAAAATATTTTATTGAAAATAAAATGATGGGTGATGACTATGTGGTGGTTTCCCCTGATGCTGGTGGTGTACCAAGAGCAAGAGCGTATGCCAAAGTATTACAAACCAGTCTTGCAATTATCGATAAAAGGCGTATTGCTCCCAATGAAGCGAAAGCGATGTATGTTGTGGGTAATGTAAAAGATAAGCATGTGATAATTATAGATGATATGATTGATACGGCAGGTACATTAACTGAAGCAGCAAATGCAGTTTTAGAAATGGGTGCGTTATCTGTAAGAGCTGCTGCTACTCATGCTGTACTTAGTGGTCCTGCTATTGAAAGAATAGTTAATAGTTGTCTTGAAGAGATAATTGTTACAAACACTATAGAATTATCAAAAGAAAAAACTACTATTTCTAAGATTAAAGTGTTGTCAGTGGCAGAGATTTTTGCTGAAGCGATAAAAAGAATACATAAGAAGGAAAGCATAAGCTCTCTTTTTGTAAACTGATGATAAAAAATTTGATTATTGGTCTGGGTAACCCCGGGAAAGAGTACGAGAGGACAAGGCATAATATCGGTTTTATGGTTGTTAATGCCAGTGCAGAGTATCTTGATGCTAATTTTGTGAGAGGGTTCAAAGGTGGATATACTAAGGTTGGTGATGTGATTTTGTTTAAGCCTTTTACCTTTATGAATAGGAGTGGTGAGGCTGTTAGAGAGATAGTAGACTATTATAAAGTTGATGTAGGGTCCATTTTAGTAATTCATGACGATTTGGACATGGAATTTGGTAAAATAAAGTTCAAAAAAGGTGGGTCTGATGGTGGTCATAACGGGATAAAATCTATTATTAATTGTCTAAAAAGTAGAGATTTTTTTCGCCTAAAAATAGGTATTTCTAAGCCTATTCGACCTGAATATACATCTCAGTATGTTCTTGGAGAATTTAACTCCAATGAAAAAAAAGTGTTGCCACAATTGATAGAGTTGTGTAGAAATGCTGTTTTATGTTTTATGAATGATGGTTACAAAGTGGCAATGAATAATTATAACAATAAAAAAGTGGATAAGGAGGAAAAACAATGTCGCAAATGATGACGTATCTTGCTCCTGTAATGGGAGTTGTAGGACTTATTGTTGCATTTTTAATTTATAGTTATATCAAAAGGCAATCTGTGGGCACCGAAAAAATGAAAGAAATTTCTGATATGATTCATGATGGTGCTATGACTTTTTTGAGTAGAGAATATAAAGTTCTTGCTGTGTTTGTTGTAATTGTTTTTGTTCTTATGTTACTATCTAAAGATCTTGGATATAAAACAGCTATTGCTTTTTTAAGCGGTGCAATTTGCTCAGTTCTTGCAGGGTTTTTTGGTATGAAATCTGCAACTCGTGCCAATGTAAGAACAAGTGAAGCTGCTAGAAGTAAAGGTATGGATGCTGCACTGTTTGTATCATACAATGGTGGTGCTGTTATGGGTCTTGCTGTAGCAAGCCTTGGTTTGCTTGGGGTTGGTATTTATTTTGCGGTATTTGGAAATCCAGAAAATGCAAAATACATTAACGGGTTTGCTATGGGTGCTTCTTCAATTGCACTTTTTGCTAGAGTTGGTGGTGGAATTTACACAAAAGCAGCGGATGTTGGTGCTGATCTTGTAGGTAAAGTGGAAGCAGGAATTCCAGAAGATGACCCAAGAAACCCAGGGGTTATTGCTGACAACGTTGGTGATAATGTGGGTGATATTGCAGGTATGGGTGCAGATATTTTTGAGTCTTATGTGGGTTCAATTATTGCTACAATTGCTATTGCTGCTACAGCTAATTCAGATTTACTTACCAAATTAGGTGGAGAAAGTTTACGTTTGAATATTATGTATTTACCAGTATTTCTTGCTGTGATAGGTTTGATTTCATCATTGATTGGAATATTTTCGATGACAATGCTAAAAAATTCAGATCCACAGAAAGCATTGAGGTATTCAACATTTATCGGTGCTATTCTTTTTATTGTAGGTGCTTATATTTCGATAACTTCTTTTGGAATAAAAATAGGAGTGTTTTGGGCATTATTACTTGGAACAATTGCAGGTATTTTTATCGGTTTAATTACAGAGTACTATACATCCTCTAAACCTGTTTATAGAATTGCGGAAGCGTCTAAGACGGGACCAGCGACAAACATTATTCACGGTTTTGCTGTTGGACTTGAAAGTACAGTACTTCCAGTTATTATGATATGTGTTGCTATTTTTGTCGCTAATAGTACAGCAGGGCTTTATGGTATTGGTATTGCAGCAGTAGGTATGCTTGCTACTGTTGGTGTTACTATGACTGTTGATGCGTATGGACCAATTGCTGATAATGCTGGTGGTATTTCAGAAATGGCGGAATTAGGTCCAGAGGTAAGGAAGATTACTGATAGTTTAGACGCATTGGGTAATACAACTGCTGCAGTAGGTAAAGGTTTTGCTATTGGTTCAGCTGCTTTGACTGCGTTGGCGCTTTTTGCAGCTTATAGCAGTAGTGCGAATATTGATATTATAGATATTACACATCCAAATGTTGTTATAGGAATGCTTATTGGTGGATTTTTACCATTTTTAATTGCTGCACTTACTATGACATCTGTGGGTAAGGCTGCTGGAGAAATGGTAGAAGAAATAAGAAGACAATTTAGAGAGATACCTGGTTTACTTGAAGGAAAACCAGGGGTAATACCTGATTCAAAAACTTGCGTAGATATTTCAACTAAGGCTGCATTAAGAGAAATGGTATTACCGGGTGTGATTGCAGTTATTGCTCCAATAATTGTAGGTTTTGGAATTGGTAAAGAAGCACTTGGTGGGATGTTAGCTGGTGCAACAGTTACAGGTGTTTTACTTGCATTATTAATGGCTAATGCTGGTGGGGCTTGGGATAATGCTAAGAAAGCTATTGAAAAAGGGGAGATACCTGGAGAGAAAAAGGGTTCTGAAGCACATAAAGCTGCTGTTGTAGGGGATACAGTTGGTGACCCATTCAAAGATACTAGCGGTCCTGCAATGAACATTTTGATAAAGCTGATGAGTATTGTTTCTTTGATCATTGCCCCATTGTTATAATAAAAAAGCCGCTTTTAAGCGGCTTTTTTTTGTATATGATTTTAATAAATGTTTAATGATCTAAAATCAAAAGTGAGGTTGTAATGGGTTTTAATTGTGGGATAATCGGTTTACCAAATGTAGGAAAGTCGACAATTTTTAATGCACTTACTAGAGCAAAGGCAGATAGTGCTAACTATCCTTTTTGTACTATAGATCCCAATGTAGGTATTGTAAATGTTCCTGATGATAGATTATATTTTATTGCTGAATGTATAAAGCCGAAAAAGATATCTCCTACGACAATTGAGTTTGTTGATATTGCGGGGCTTGTGAAAGGTGCTAGTAAAGGCGAAGGACTAGGGAATCAATTCCTTTCAAACATAAGACAAGTTGATGCTGTAGCACATGTGGTTAGATGTTTTAATGATGAAAATATTGTGCATGTTAATGGGAATGTTGATCCTAGAAACGATATTGAAATCATAAACACTGAACTTCTATTAGCGGATTTAGAGGTGCTTGAAAGAGCTATTGTAAAAGTAGAAAAAAATGCAAAAAGTGGTAACAAAGAGCTTAAAGAAAGATTAAATGTATTGAAAGACATTTATGTTCGAGCGTCTCAAGGTGTAATGTTGAAAGATATTGTGAATGAAGAAGAAAAAGAGTTACTGAAAGAGTACAATTTATTGACCTTAAAACCTATGATGTATGTGTTAAATGTAGATGAAGAAGGTCTTTATGAGGATAATGATTATATTATAGCTGTAAAAGAGATTGCTGAGAGTGAGAAGGCAAGAGTGGTAAAGATTTGTGGTAAGATAGAGGCTGAGTTGGCTGAACTTGAAGAAGAAGAAGCAAAGCTGTTTTTGGAAGAAATAGGACTGGAGAGGTCTGGGTTAGAGTCAATGATATTGGAAGGATACAAATTGTTAAATTTAATTACATTCTTTACTGCAGGAGAAAAAGAAGTAAAAGCTTGGACAATTAAAGATGGGACTTCTGCGGTTAAAGCCGCTGGGAAAATTCATTCAGATATTGAAAGAGGATTTATCAGAGCTGAAGTAGTTGACTTTGAAACCTTTAAGGAATATAAATCGCTACAAAAAATAAAAGAACTTGGTAAATTGAGACTGGAAGGTAAGGAATATCTTGTGAGAGATGGTGATATTATCTATTTTAGATTCAATGTTTAAAAAACTTTTAAATTTTTTATTTTTCTTTTTTTGTTTCTCAATATATACCTTTGCGGCTGATAATGTGTCTACTAAATCTAAGAATATGGTCAGATTTCTTGAAACTTTAGCAAAGGTGAAAGTGTCAACATATGTTTATAAACAACCTAATTTAAAGTCTAAAAAATTAAGAAGATTATATAAAGGTTCGAAAATAATAGTTATTCAAGACTATAATGATAAATGGTATAAAGTAAAATACAACAATGTAAGGACAGGTTTTGTTCTTAAAAATACTATTGAATTGAGATATACTTTAAAAAAAGAAGTAAAAAAAGGCCCTTATCAACTTAAAAAATTACAAATAGACCTTAAAAGTTTTATTCAAAGATTCAATTTCAATATGACAGAATCAAAGTTTTTTTTAGATATGGGTTATGTTCCAAATTTTAAATTGAAAAGTGTTAAGAAATTTGATGATACATTGCGAGTTGAGCTTTACTATTTTTGGAACATTAAAAAAGGTGTAGTTGTAAGTAAGAATGAAAATCCTTTTCAGGATTTGATAAAGCAGTTTTTAGAAGTTGTTTTTTTTAAGATGTTTATGGAACGTTATAGGTATTATGAAATATATGTATATGATAAGAATAGAAATGATAAAAAAGCTGAATTATATGCAAAGTTGAGGTATACTGATAGGGATAATAGATTTTTTGAAATCAAAAATTTTGATGGTAAGATTTGGGATTACATTGAGTGTAATGTTTCTTTAAACTCGTTATTTGCAGAGATAAAAAGATAGAGAGGAAATGATGAAATTTACACATTTTGATGAAGAAGGTAGAAGTAGAATGGTAGATGTAACGGAGAAAAGCGTTACTAAAAGAGAGGCTCATGCATGTGGTTATATTTATATGAAGCCTGAGACTTTGATGATGATTGTAAATAAAAAGATAGAAAAAGGTAATGTGTTTGAAGTTGCAAGAGTGGCAGGTATTATGGGAGTGAAAAAGACATCAGATTTGATACCCATGTGTCATCCTTTAAATATAACGGGTGTGGAGATAGTGTTTAATCCTGAGGAAGAAAAAAACAGAATAAGGATTGATTGTAAAGTAAAACTTAGTGGAAAGACAGGTGTTGAGATGGAGGCACTTACAGGGGTGTCAATTGCTGCTTTGACTATATACGATATGTGTAAAGCAGTAGATAAGGAAATGGTGATTTCGGATATTATGCTTTTGAAAAAAACAGGTGGTAAGAGTGGGACTTTTGTGAGAAATCAGTTGGATAATAAAGTTTTTAAATGAAAATGAAGAAAATATTAATTAATAAATTATGAGTGGTGAAGTATGGTTAAAGTAACAATAGCGCAGATGAGTCCAGTTTTAGGTGATTTAACTAAAAATGCAGAAAAACATTACGATTTAATTGAAAAAGCTATTGAATCAAAATCAGATATTATTATTTTTCCTGAACTATCTCTTACTGGTTATTTTTTAAGAGATTTGGTTGAAGAGACAAGCTTAAGCATACATTCTCATATATTAAAAGAGTTAAAAGAGTTCTCAAAATATATTTCTATTGTAGTTGGCGGTGTTTTTGAAGATGAGAATTTTCTTTTATATAATTCTGCTTTTTATTTAGAAGATAGAGAATTAAAACATATCCACAAAAAGGTTTATTTACCTGATTATACAATGTTTGAGGAAGGAAGATATTTTACTCCTGGTAATTCATTTACTGTTTTTAATACAAGGTATTTAAGGGTTGGTATATTGATTTGTGAAGATGCGCTACAGGTTAGCTCCATCTATGCAATGAAACTTCAAAAGGCTGAAGTTATATTTGTCATATCTAATAGCCCTGCTAGAGGGTTAGAAGAAAAAAAATTTTATTCGAAAGATTTCTGGTATACAGCACTAAAATACATGGCACTCAGTTGTAATGCTTATACAGTTTTTGTGAACAGAATCGGAGTGGAAGAGGGGGTTACATTTTGGGGTGGTTCAATAATCTATTCTCCAATGGGGGAAGTTGTAAAAGAATGTTCTCTTTTCGATAAAGAAATAGCTACTTCAAGACTTGATAAAGATGAGGTTAGAAGAGTTAGAATCATTTCTCCGTTTTTAAAAGATGATAAATCTTCGATTATTGCAAAATTAATTAACTCTCACTGAAAAAGAGGAAAATAACTAGATAAAGGTGTGGTATGAAACTCAATAATGAATATGTTACAAAAGTTCTTACTACTTTTATTAAAGATGAAGTAGAAAAAGTAGGGTTAGAAAATGTAGTTGTAGGACTTAGTGGTGGGATTGATTCTGCTTTAAGTGCTACTTTAGCTACACTAGCTTTAGGAAAAGAAAGAGTATATACTTATGCTCTACCTTATAAAACTAGTAATGAAGAAAGTCTTAATGATGCTAAGCTAATAGTTGATTTTTTAGGAGTTAATTTTGATATTATAGAGATTACGCCTTTTGTTGATCCTTATTTTGAGAGATTTTCTGATATTTCAAAACTTAGAAAAGGTAATGTTATGGCGAGGATGAGAATGATTATTCTTTTTGATAAATCAGCTGAAAACAATGCTCTGGTATTAGGAACTAGTAATAAAACAGAATTGCTACTAGGGTACGGAACCTGGTATGGAGATATGGCTTCTGCAATTAATCCGATAGGCGATTTATATAAATCACAGGTGTGGGATTTGGCAGAGTATTTAGGTATTCCTGAAAAGGTTATTAAAAAGAGTCCAACGGCAGATTTATGGATTGGTCAAAAAGATGAGGATGAACTAGGTTTTTCATACAGAGAAGTGGATAAATTGTTGTATGCAATGATTGATGAAAGAAGAAGTAAGCAGGAGTTAATAAGGATGGGGTTTGATGAGGGCTTTGTGAAAGATGTTTATGACAGGATTAGACGTAATCAGTTTAAAAGACAACTTCCTGTTATTGCAAAGATTAGCAATAGAACTATTGATAAAGATTTTAGATATAGTAGAGATTGGGGATACTAAGTATTTTACATTATTGTCCGATCGCTTTACTTTTAAACTATAATAGATATTGAGGTGTTGCATGTATAGTAAGAAGATTATAAAGGAAGCATTAACTTTTGATGATGTGTTACTTGTTCCACAGCGAAGCAGTATTTTGCCAAAGGATGTGTCTACAAAGACTAAACTTACTGATAAAATCGAACTGAATATCCCAATTGTAAGTGCTGCCATGGATACTGTGACAGAGGCTAAAATGGCTATAGCTATTGCTCAAGAAGGAGGGTTGGGGTTTATTCATAAAAATATGAGTATTGAAGAACAGGCTGAAGAGGTGGACAAGGTTAAAAGATCGGAAAGTGGAATGATTGTGGATCCTATAACTATAGAACCGGATAAGACGGTTAGAGATGCCCTTGATTTGATGGCAAAATACAAAATTAGCGGTATCCCTGTGGTTAAAGATCATAAATTAGTAGGAATTATTACAAACAGAGATTTGAGATTTTTAGAGGAGTATCATAGAAAAGTAGAAGAGTTTATGACGAAGGATAATCTTATTACGGTGCCTGTTGGAACATCTCTTGATGAAGCTAAAGAACTTTTGCAAAAGCACAGAATAGAAAAATTGCTAGTTGTGGATAATAACTTTGAATTAAAAGGGTTAATAACAATCAAAGATATAAATAAAAAACTAAAATATCCTAATGCAACGAAAGATGAATTGGGCAGATTGAGAGTAGGTGCTGCTGTTGGTATTGCTCCTGATACAATGGATAGAGTAGATGCTTTGGTTGAAAAAAATGTTGATGTGATAGTGGTTGATACTGCACATGGTCACTCGGAGAAGGTTATAGATACGGTAAAGGCTATAAAAAAGAAATATCCTGAGTTGAATCTTGTAGCTGGAAATGTTGCTACGGCTGAGGCTTGTGAAGATTTAATAAAGGCTGGAGCAGACTGTGTAAAGGTGGGAATCGGGCCTGGTTCTATTTGTACCACCAGAGTAATTGCTGGTGTTGGAGTTCCTCAAATTACAGCCATAATGGACTGTGCTGAAGTTGCTGATAAATACCAAATTCCCATAATTGCTGATGGTGGTATTAAGTATTCGGGTGATATTGTAAAAGCATTAGCAGCTGGTGCGTCTGTGGTTATGATAGGATCTCTTCTGGCTGGTACTACGGAGTCGCCTGGAGAGATTGAACTGTATCAAGGAAGAAGCTATAAAGTTTATAGGGGTATGGGATCTTTAGGTGCTATGAAAAAGGGTAGCAAGGACAGGTATTTTCAAGATGAAATGGAGATGGAAAACAAGTTTGTTCCTGAAGGGATTGAGGGGAGAGTTCATTATAAAGGGGATTTGAGCCATACCATTTATCAGTTAGTAGGTGGTTTAAAATCTGGAATGGGTTATTGTGGTTGTGCTACTATTAGTGAGTTAAAAAAGAAAGGAAAATTCGTTAAAATCACATATGCTGGATTAGGAGAAAGCCATGTGCATGATGTAATTATTACTAAAGAAGCACCAAATTACTGGAGAAATATTTAAATTAGTATTGGTTGATAAAATGAGGTTGTTTATTTACTATATTTAGACAAGAGATTAAAATTCATAAAGGAGATTTTTTCCTAACACAGTTATTACTAAAAGGTTAATTACAATATCGTTTTTGAGTTAAAAGTATATCAGTTTGAGGTGTAAAATGGATTATTTGAAAAATAAGATTTTAATTCTTGATTTTGGGTCACAATATACACAACTAATTGCGAGGAGAATAAGAGAAAGCAGAGTTTATTGTGAAATCTTTCCATATAATTGTGGTATAGATAAGATTAAGGATTTTGATCCAAAAGGGATTATACTTTCTGGTGGTCCAAAAAGTGTTTATGATGCTAATGCACCGATAATTGACAAAAGTATATATGAATTTAATGTTCCTATTTTAGGTATCTGTTATGGTATGCAGTTGATGTGTACACATTTTGAAGGAATTGTTGCAAAGTCTCAGAAAAGAGAATATGGACATGCAGAACTTGTAGTTAAAAAAAGTGATCTTCTTTTTGATGACATTCCTTTGAATAATGGGCAATTAAAAGTTTGGATGAGTCACGGGGACAGGCTTGAGGAAATCCCATCAGATTTTGAAGTGATTGGATTTACAGCTAATTCTCCTATTGCAGCAATGAAACATAAAGAAAAACCTTATTATGCGATCCAGTTTCATCCAGAGGTGGCTCACACAGATTATGGAAATAAGATTCTAGCAAATTTTGCTATAAAAATTTGTAGCTGTTTACCAGTTTGGACTCCAGGAAATTTTATTCACAATGAAATTGAAAAAATTCGTAGCATTGTTGGTGATAAAAGGGTTCTTTGTGCATTAAGTGGAGGTGTTGATTCTTCAGTAGTATCTGTGCTTTTACATGAAGCTATTGGTGATCAGCTGACTTGTATATTTGTTAATAACGGTTTGCTTAGAAAAGATGAGCCTGAACAGGTTATTAAGACATTTAAGGAAAACTTTAAAATAAACCTTGTATATGTGGATGCTGAAGAAGAGTTTTTAAAATCATTAAGAGGAATTACAGACCCTGAAAAAAAACGTAAAATTATTGGAAATTTATTTATAAAGATTTTTGAAAGAGAAGCTTTAAAACTTGGTAAATTCCATTTTTTGGCCCAAGGGACACTATATCCTGATGTGATAGAATCAGTATCTTTTAAAGGGCCATCTGCAACTATAAAGACTCATCATAATGTAGGTGGGTTACCAGAGAAGATGAATTTTCAATTGATTGAGCCGCTAAGAGAATTGTTTAAAGATGAAGTGAGACAGGTAGGTTTAGAGTTAGGATTGCCTGAAGATATTGTTTATAGGCATCCATTCCCTGGTCCAGGACTTGCAATAAGAGTAATTGGAAGTGTTACAAAGGAGCGTCTTGATATTTTAAGAAATGCTGATTTTATAGCTATTGAGGAGATAAAAAAGGCAGGACTTTACAGGGAGATTTGGCAGGCGTTTACTGTACTTTTGCCTGTTAAAAGTGTGGGAGTAATGGGAGATGAAAGAACATATGAACATGTTTTGGCTTTTAGAGCAGTTACAAGTCTTGATGGGATGACTGCAGACTGGGGAAGGATTCCTTATGATGTGCTAGCTAGAATTTCGAATAGGATTATTAATGAAGTAAAAGGGATAAACAGAGTAGTTTATGATATAAGCTCAAAACCACCTGCTACGATTGAGTGGGAGTGATGTGTGGCCAAAATTGATAACTTCATAGCTTATAGATACTTGCGTTCTAAAAAGTCTTCAAAGGTTTTGTCTTTTATTTCTTTTATATCTATAGTTGGGATAGTGTTGGGTGTAGCTACTCTCATTGTAGTTACAAGCGTTTTAACAGGATTTTCTGAAAATTTAAAAGAGAAAATTGTAGGTGCAAATTCGCATATTGTAATAAATAAGTTGGATGGAACACCCATTGAAAATTGGATGGATATTATAAAAAAAGTAAAAGCTGTTAAAGGGGTTGAGGCAGTTTCTCCTTTTATAATGAGTCAGGTGCTTGTGAGTACCAGAGATGTAGTAAATGGGGTGGCTGTAAAAGGTATAATTCCTGAGCTTGAAGTAAAAGCTACAAACCTTGGTAAATTTATAAAAGAAGGAAATATATATAATCTTGCAAAAAAAGATGGTAAGCCAAAAGTTGTTTTAGGTAAGGATCTTGCGCAAACAATGGGGGTTACTATAGGTGATGATGTGGTTTTAATTTCGCCTTTTGGTAAAAAAGGTCCTTTTGGATTTACTCCGATAATGAAGCGTTTTGAAGTGATAGCTATTTTTGATACAGGTATGTATGAATATAACAATTCATTAATTTTTGTGTATTTAGATGATCTTAAGAATTTTTTTAAAATAACCAAAAGAGGAGTTACCGGATTATCAGTAAAAACTGTCGATTTTAATAAAAGTGGTATAATTGCTGAAGAAATTCAAAAAGTATTAGGATTTCCTTTTTGGGCCAGAGATTGGCTTAGCATGAACAGAAATCTTTTTTCTGCCTTAAAGTTGGAAAAGACAGCAATGTTTGTAATTTTGACTCTTATTGTAGTGGTGGCTTCTTTTAATATTATTAGCTTGATTACAATGACGGTGAAGGATAAGAGAAAAGATATAGCTATTTTGAGATCTTTTGGAGCGAGTGAATCTTTGATAAGAAAAGTCTTTGTTAAACAGGGGTTATTTATAGGAATAGTGGGAACAGTAATAGGCAATATTCTTGGATATCTCATATGTGTTATTTTGGAGAAGTACAAAATCATCAGTTTACCTGAAGATATTTATTATATGGATAGAATACCAGTGAAGATCATGCCAAGTGTGTTTATGATAGTGACAGTCAGTGCTATTATTATTACTTACATTTCGTCTATTTTTCCATCAAGACAAGCAGCAAAGCTTGATCCCATTGAGTTGTTGAGGAATGAATAATGATTTTGGAAGCTAAAAGTTTATATAAAAGTTATAAAAAAGGTAATTCTACAATAAAAGTGTTAGAAGGTTTTAATTTTGAGATGGAGAAGGGAGATTTTGTGGCGGTTGTTGGACCATCTGGAGCAGGAAAATCAACTTTATTGCATATTTTGGGAGGATTAGAGAAACCTGATGAGGGGTTTGTGTTTTTTAATGGAGAAAATATTTATAATGATCGAAAAAATCTTGACAATATTAGAAATAAACATTTCGGTTTTGTATTTCAATTTCATTATTTATTAAATGATTTTACAGCTTTAGAAAATGTTGCTATTCCAGGAATGATTAATGATAGTGAAAATAATGCTTTTAGTAGAGCTAAAGAAATTTTGGTTAAAATGGGGCTTGAAGGTAGAATAAATCATTTTCCGAAAGAATTATCCGGAGGAGAACAGCAGAGGGTTGCCATTGCTAGAGCATTGATTAATGATCCATCTGTGCTTTTTGCAGATGAACCTACGGGGAATCTTGATAAAGATAATAGTAGGATTATTATTGATGAGTTTAAAAGATTAAATGCTGAAGGGCTTTCTATTATACTTGTAACACATGATGAAAAGATTGCTTCAGTTGCTAAAAGAACTTTGAGGATGGAGAAACTTTGACATTCCCAAAAATTATTTATTTTTTTGATTTAGTTGGTACTGCTGCTTTTGCAGCAAGTGGTGCCATTGCTGGTGTACGTAAGAAAATGGACATTTATGGGATTACTTTTTTAGGTGTTGTTACTGCTGTAGGTGGTGGGACTTTGAGAGATATAATTGTGGGTAGAATACCTCCATTTATATTTAAGGATTATAATTATCTTATCATTTCCATACTTGTATCTGTATTAACATTTTACTTCCATTATGTTATAGAACGAAGATTCAAGTTTTTACTGATAATGGATGCCCTCGGCCTTGGTATTTTTACAGTGATTGGGACATCCATTGGGCTTGAGTATAATATAGGGATGATTGGCTCTGTATTTTTAGGTGTGATGACAGGAACTTTTGGCGGAATGATTAGAGATGTGTTACAGCATGAAATCCCTTTAGTTTTGCAGAAAGAAATTTATGCTTCTGCCTGTCTTGTGGGTGGTATTTTATTTATTTCAGCTAAGAAAATAGGGGTATCTGATGGGGTGAGTATCTTGGTGTCTGTTATGGTAGTTTTTATTATAAGACTACTTGCAATATTAAAAAATTGGAATTTGCCAAAACCGAAATAACTTTTTTGTATTCTTAGCGGGGTGTTTTATGAAAATAGGGATAATTGGTGGTAGTGGTTTATATGAAATTGATGGATTTGAATTTGTAGAGGATATAGAAATTGTTAGCCACTATGGAAAACCAACTGACAAATATAAGAAATTTTATTTTGATATGTATGAATTTTATTTTTTAAATCGACATGGGCAGGGTCATAAGATTCCTCCACACAAGGTGAATTACAGAGCAAATATATATGGTTTTAAAGAGATTGGTGTAGAACATATAATATCATTTACTGCTGTAGGTGGAATTAATGAACTTTTAAAACCTGGTGATATATTAGTCCCAGATAATGCAATAGATTTTACAAGTGGTAGAGAATCTACTTATTATGATGAAGAAGATATACACCATATTGATTTTACAAACCCATTTTGTCCTGAGCTTAGAAATGTGCTAATAAAAAGCGTTGTAGCTGTAATAGAGAGTTTTTTTGATAAAGGAACGTACATTTGTACAAATGGTCCAAGGCTTGAGACTGCTGCAGAGATTAAGGTTTTTAGGAATTTAGGAGCTGATATTGTGGGAATGACACTATTTCCTGAATGTGTATTGGCTAGGGAACTTGAAATCTGTTATGCAAATGTTAGTGTGGTTACTAATTATGCTGCAGGGACAACAACTCAAAAACTTACTGTTAATGAAGTTCTTGAGGTGATGAGACAAAATAATGAAAAAATAAAATTGATTGTTAATAATATTACTAAAAATCTTAAGCTAATTAAAAAGGAATGTGAGTGTAAAAAAGCATTAAAAGATACAAAGATTAGCAAATGATAAGGATAATCAAAAATGAACCTTTATCTAAGTATACAACTTATAAAGTTGGTGGGCCTGCAAAATATTTTATTATGCCTATAACAAGTAGAGAATTAGTTGAAGCTATTTTATGGGCAAAAAGGGAGAAAATATCTTATGAAATAATTGGCTTTGGTTCGAATGTTCTTTTTATGGATGAAGGGTTTGATGGAGTAGTTATTTCAACAGCACTGTTAAACAGATGGATTCTTGATAAGAAAGAAGTTTTAGTTGCTGGTTGTGGTGTAGGTTTAATAGAACTTGTAGATTTTTCTATTAACAGCGGAATTGCTGGATTTGAAAAATTTGCCGGTATTCCTGGTTCTGTAGGTGGAGCTGTTAAGATGAATGCAGGTGCTTTTGGAATGGAAATTAAAGATATTTTAATTGATTGTTTAGTTTATGATATAGATAAAGAATGTTTTGTAACTATTAAAAGGGAGAATTGCCTTTTTTCATATAGAAATGCAAAGGGGTTAAAAAATAAGGTAATTTTGAGTGCTAGTTTTGTATTAAGAAAAGGTGATATTAGAGAGTTGAAAAAGATTAAAAGTGATATTCTTATAAAGAGAGAAAATAAACAACCTCTTGAGTATGCTTCATGTGGTTCAGTTTTTAAAAGACCATCTGGAGATTATGCTGGGAGATTGATTGAAGATGCAGGACTAAAAGGTTTTTCTATAGGTGGAGCCAAAGTATCTGAAAAACATGCAAATTTTATTGTAAATTGTGGAAATGCTAAGTCAAGGGATATTCTTGCTATAATAGATCATGTACAATCAACTGTTTATGAAAAATTTGGTATACTTTTAGAGCCTGAAGTAAAAATTATCAAATGATATGCTCATTTTCTATTGTTAAGTCATATTCTGGGATTTCTATTCTTTTTATTCCATCTTTTGTTAATATAAGTCTTACTTTATAAAAATATTGTTTATCTTCAGATTGAAATTCAATTACTAAATTAATGTGATATACTTTTGAGGCTTTAACTTTTTTTAAAGAATTATTAGAGAAAGTGTATAAAATTAATGTAGGATCATCCATTTTTTTAGTAAACTTATTAATGTTGAATCGTACTATATCATTTAATCCTTCAATCTTGTCTTTAAAAGAGTTAATTATTTTGTCGTTATATAACTTGATTTTTTTTTCATACTTTAAAATATTTTCTCCTAAATACCATGTTGTTATATTACTGTCAGTTTTTTTTAATCTAGTGGCAAGTATTTTTTTAGGAACATCTTTTTCAGAAATAAAACGAACTCTTTCTTTATAAAAACCAAAGAGTCGAAACCTTTCAAGATCATATATTTTGTTCCTAAAATCGTAGACTTTCTTAAAAATAAATTTATTATCAAACATCTGTCTAAAGAAATCTTTTATTCTATCTTTAAACATATAGCTGATAACAAGGGCTACAAAAAATGACATAGTTAAATTGCCATATTTTTTCTGAGTAATAAAAGCTATTGAAGTAGCAAATATCATTGCAATACCTGCTGCAATAGCGTAAGCGAAATGCCTGAGTTCTGTAGCATCTTCTTTTTTCTTTTGAGATAGAAAAAGTATATTGTAAAAATATTTTTTATATACTGAGTATTTATATATAAGTTCTTCATTGTTTGCATCACATGAGGTTACCACAGACATTCCATTTTCAGCTCTATATTTAATTTCTCTTTTAAGAAAATCTTTGATTTTTGTTGTTAATTCAACTTTATTTTCAGAAAGTAAGGGTTTAAGAATACGAAAAAGATAAACATCGGTTAAAAGACTGCTGTATTCGTCTGTAAATTTAAATAAATCTATTAATTTTTCGTTTTTTGTATTGTGGTAAAAGAGTGAGATTTTTCTAATAATTTCTCTAAAAGTAGTTATATCTTCAATAAGTTCTGTTATAGATTTTTTTTCACATTTAGCTTTATTTAAAATTTTCTTAGAAAAGTCTCTTAAATAGGCTCTATAAGAGCATATTGTCATTTTAAGCTCATAATTTATGTGGTTTAAGTGTTTATCTATTTCAAAATTATATTTTTTTAAAAATTCATGAAGTTTATTAAGTCTTGAAATTAAACTTTTCAGTGAATCTTTTGGTGTAATTAATCTTACGTAGCTGTAAAAATCTTCAAAGAAATGATGATTTGAATATGTATATTTATTTATACCGAGGTTTTTAGGGATAAAAAAATATATGTTTATACTATATTCAGTATTTTTCTTTTTGTTATTGATAAGATACCCTAGTTTTATTTCAAACTGATTTTTATCATGAATCCTAACAAGTTCATTAATATTCAAAGTGATCTCCCAACTTTTTGTTTATAATAGATATTTTTTATTTTCTATTTTATAGGCTATATAGTTAATTTATATTATAAAGCACTATTTAGCAAACAAATATTATATAACTTTATTCATATTTGTTGAGATATATTTTAAAAAGAATTGGGCCAATAATTTGGTTAATGCTGATAACAGCAAAAAGTAGTGTGCTGAAGTGAACTCCCCATTGGAATGAATCTGCGATGATCTTAGTGAAACCGATACTCACTCCAGCTTGACTTATAAAACCGAATGTAGAATACGCGGAAGCTGTCTTATCAATTTTACATATTTTACCCGATATATTTGCAGATATATATAGAAGCAATGTTCTTAATATAAACACTATGATAGCTATAAAGATCATATTCTTCAAAGCAGTAAGATTGATCGAAGCTCCTGCTGAGAAGAAAAAAACAAGAAGGATGAGCTCAAAATTTGTTTCAAAAATTTCATTTATTTGGTGTCCATATTTAGAATAATTATTTACAATGATACCAGCGAAAAGAAAGATAAGCAAATTGTTTAAATGAATAGCAGATGAGATGAGACTTGTTCCTACCAATATGAGTAAGAAAAAAGAACCATTGTTAATATTTATGAACTTCATATATAAAATAATTATTATTCCTATTCCTATTCCTAGTATACTTGAATATACTTCTTTTAAGAAAACAGAAAATACGGAGTTTTCTCCACTTGTGGAAAAAATGGAAAGAATAGAAGTAAACATTAATATTATGATTATGTCTTTTATTATTGCTGAAGTAAGAACTAAGGAAGAAAGAGTGTTTTGAGCTTTTGTCTCTTTTATGATTGAAACAGTGGTAGAAGGAGATGTGGCATTAAAAATTATTGTCAGAAAAATAACAGGCGCTATAAAGGCAAAGTCAGGTATGAAAATTTCGAAAATTAGAAAAAGAAGTGGTGCTGCAATAATGGATAAAATTATTATTTGAATAATTGTAAATTTTCCAAAATTTAGAAAATCTCTAAAGTTACTTTTAAAATCTATTTCGCATCCTGCTACTAAAGCAATCATTCCAAGCGCGATAGAATCTAAGAATTTTGTTTTTATTAAAAGCTCATTGTTAAAAATATTCAATACATAGGGGCCTAAAATTAAACCGATTATAAGAAAGGATGATAATCTTGGTAGTCCTATTGGATAGAATGTTTCAGCAGTTATGAGGGCAATAAGAAATGAGATACCAATACTTAAAGTATAATGTAGCTTTATTGTATTGTTGATGATTATAGCTATTATAGTTAATATAATTATAAGAAAAAGTTTATTAACTAACTTCATTTTTCATTTCCACAAAGTTGTAAATTTCAAGTATTATAAAAGTGATGACAAGGGGAGCCAAATAGTTTGTTAAATTGGTAATATTCATAATTTTAAGATCAAAAATAATTATAGCCGGAATAATACCAATATTTGATAGATTTATTTTTGTGTTGGTACTTTTGTAAATTAGCCTTTCAAAAAAAATCTTTGCAACTATTTTTCGAATAATTAAAAATGATATGCAAATTAATAGGGATAAAAGTATATAATTAAAGTTAAATGTATTAGTACTTGATGCTAAGAAAAATCCCATAATTATAAAAATTATGATGTAAATGAATTTGTCTATAAAACTTATAGTGTTTAAAAAAACATCACCAAGCTGGATGTTAGCCATTAATAATCCAGCTAAGAATCCAGTCATAAGTGGAGATAATTTAATTGACATAGAAATACCTGTAAAAATCATAACAATTAAAAAATTCAATGTATATACTACTCTTTTATCATTAAAGTGCATTGTTTTGGCTATTACAAGGATTATTGATAAAACTAAAATAACAGTAAAGATAATGTTATAATATTGTATTTTTGAGGAAAAGAAAATTGTATATGCAAAAAGGGAAAATAAAGGGTACAAAGAAATTAATACCATGTTGTTATATGTATTTTTATTATTATTTTTTAGTAGTTTACTAAGCAATATTGAGCTAAACGGAAAAGTAGCATTAAATGCAATTGATAAAGGTATATATTTATTACTAAAGTATGAGAAGATTATACAAAGTAACAAGAGGTGCGAAAGGTATATAACAGAAAGAAAAATATAAAAACGGTGATTGATTGTTTTTAAAAGAGATATTTTGTATTGAGAGCCAAGTAATATTCCAACAAAGACATTTAAAAATGCTAAATACGGTAAAAAATCGTACTTATTAGTGAAAAGGTTTTTTGATAAATAATAAATAATTATTCCAACTAAAATGTATTCAAGATTAAGATTTAATAAATATGATAAAAGATTATTCTTTTTGCCTTTGGCAAGGTATAAAAGAGAGCTAAAAAAAGCAAATGCAAAAATAATCATTGAAATAAAGAATTCATTCATAATTGATTAATATCATAAACAAAATTTTTAAACAACCAAAAACATTCTTTTTTATAAAAAATTTCAAACAAAGTTTTATAAAAATGGGGTGACTCCATGGTTTAATAGTGTTGACATCTTTTAATTTAAAAGCCAAATTAAAGGAAGGAGGTTGATATGTTTGATGAAGATTTGAAAAAAGACTTACTGACAAGACTTGCCAAAATAGAAGGGCAGGTAAGAGGGATTGTAAAGATGATTGAAACCGATAAATACTGCATAGATATAATAAATCAAGTCTCAGCAGTACGGGGAGCTTTGGATAAAGTGGCTTTAAAGATTTTAAAGAAGCATGTTAATACCTGTGTTGTAAATGCTATCAAGTCTGATGATTCAGAAGAGATTATTGAAGAGCTTATTAAGACCATTGACAGGTATTTGAAGTAAATATGAAGTTAGTAGTTTTTTCTCATGGTAAAGAAGGCACACCAGATGGAATAAAAATTAAGAGATTATCCAATGTAGCAATTGAAAAAGGTTGGAATGCCATTAGTATAGATTATCGAGGTATTTATGACCCTGAAAAAAGGGTAAAAAAGCTTTTAAATTTTATTCCTGAGAATTATGAAAAAATTGTTTTAGTTGGTTCAAGTATGGGAGGTTATATTTCTCTTGTAGCAGGTAAAAAGATTAATCCTGATGGGATATTTTTACTAGCTCCAGCTGTGATGATAGAAAATGAAATTTATTGTGAAAAGGAGCTTTTTGTAGAGAAGAGTTTAATTGAAGTAGTTCATGGTTATAAAGATAGTATTATCTCTGTAGATAAGATCTTTAATTATTGTAAAAAATACAGTATACCTCTTCATCTAATTGATGATGAACACAGATTATTGAGATGTATAGATGATATTGAAAAAATTTTTGAAAACTTTTTAATGAGAGTAGATTTAATTTAAAAGGGGTGGTTTAATGGAGACTAATAAAATTACATGTTCTATTTGTGCTTGGCGAGAGCACTGTCAGAAAAAGTATTATATAAAAGATCCTGCACATTGTCCTGACTTTACAAAAGATTTGACAATTCGTGAAGAAAGTGAAGGAGAAATAAAAGAGAAAAAAGATGAAGATTAAGACTGGGATAGGTTTTGATGTTCACAGATTTTGTGAAGGAAGAAAACTGATTCTTGGCGGTGTGGAAATTCCATATAAATATGGGCTTTTAGGGTATTCGGATGCTGATGTGCTTATTCATGCCATTATTGATTCCATATTATCTCCAGCATGTGGACTTGATATAGGGAAAGTATTTCCTGATAATGATAAAAGATATAAAGACATCGATTCAAAAATTTTGTTAGAACATGCTGTCAATATGGTAACTGAAAAAGGTTTTTATATATCTAATGTTGATTGTACAGTTATTGCTGAAGCACCCAAGATTTCACCATTTATTGACAGAATGCGTGAAGCTCTTTCAGCAATTTTAAAAATTGAATATGATGACGTTACAATTAATGGAACCACAACGGAAAAATTGGGGTTTACTGGAAGAAGTGAAGGTGTAGCTGTTTTGGCTGTAAGCACTTTGATAAAAGAATGAAAAATATTTTTTCAATAGTTTTTATTATTTTTTGTATAACTTTTGCTTCACAAGTATTGGCAGAAGAAAAACTAACGGTATGTTATAAAGCTTACTACTTTATACCTCTTGGAGAGGCTTGTATTGAATACAGTTTTGATTCAGACAAAATTAAAATATCAAGTTATATCAAGACGAATACGCTTATTTCATTAATTAAGCGGATTGATGATAAAGGATATTCATTAATTGGTTTAAAAAGAGGTGTGTATCATTTTAAATTTTTTCAAAGGGAAGGTGATTATAAAAGGGACCATATTTATACATACAGCCGTAAGAATCTGAATTATAAGATTATTAAATTTAAAAAAGGGAAAGGGTATATTAAAAAAGGTGTTGTAAATAAGAAGTATATTTTTGACCCATACTTTTATACTTTAAATTTACAATGTGGGTTGTATAAAAATTATTTTCAACTTTTTTACGATAAAAAGACTTATAAAATTCCAATTAATGAGACTAAAGGAGAAGGTTACAGAATAATTAGATTAAAACCTGATATTAAAACCTCTGGTTTGTTAGTGCCTAAAGGGTATTGGTGGATTTTTGTTAATAAAGATATGATGATGGACAGAATTTGGGTTGAATTCACAATAGGTAGAGCTAAGTTGAGAAGTGTGAGTGTGGAAGGGGACAGAAGTTTGATAAAGAAAATATGCGATAAATTAATAAAATATAACAAGTATGACTCGTCTGTAGTAAATGATGCAAATTGAGATTTAATTGAGCGAAGCGCTAATGAAACCATCTTTTTTTGTGTGAAATGTCTTGATAATATAGCGGTTTTAAGTCATATAAATATTGAGTTATTTTATTTTTTGTTTAAAATATAGCTATGAATGAATTTGAATATTTAGTTTTTGATTTAGACAATACTCTTTATAATCCTAAGAGTAATGTTCTTAAAGCTGTGGATAGTCTAATTAATGATTTTATGATTGATAAGGTAGGTATTTCTCCAAATATTGTAAATAAATTGAGAAAAGAGTATCGTGATAAATATGGGACAACTTTGAATGGTTTAATAAAGAATTTTTCCATCAATCCTAACGATTATTTAGAGTATGTGCATAATATAGATTATTCTAGGTTGATTAAAAAAGATGAGTTGCTTTTGAAAATATTAAGAGAATTTAAACAGAAGAAAATTGTTTACACAAATGGTTCAAAGAAACACGCTTTTAATGTATTGGAGTACTTGGGAATTTTAAAAGAGTTTGATGCTATCTATTCTATTGAAGATTTAGATTATAAGCCAAAACCTTTTGTGGAGAGTTTCTATTACTTTTTAAAGAATAGTAGGGTAAAACCTGAAAAATCCTTGTTTTTTGAAGATATGGAGGTTAATCTTGATGGAGCAAAAGAGGTGGGTTTTAAAACTGCTTTGGTTTGGAAGAAAAATTTAAACTTTGATTATAATTTTGATTCTATTTATGATATAATTCAACTAAAATTACTTGCCAAATAAGGTTTAACAAATGGACAAATTTAAAACATGTCTAAGTTTGCTTGGGTTAGATGAAAAAGCATCTATTGCAGATGTTAAAAAAAGGTATTTTGAGCTTGCAAAACTGTTCCATCCTGATGTGAATAAAAACACTCAAGAAGAATTTATCGCAGTTACAAAGGCTTATAATTATTTGATGGATGTTCTGAAAGGTGATGAAGCAGCTGATTTAAATGATGATATATATGAATCGAAAAAAGAAATAAATTACAAACAAGTTGCAAAAAAGTTTTTTGCAGCAGGTATAAAATATTTTAAAGAAGGTGATATTAATAATGCAATATATATGTTTGAAGAAGCACTTAGAAAGGATAATAATACTAGGTATAAGCAGTGGTTAGTAAAAAGTTATATGCATAAAGAACGACGTCTTTATGATGCTAAGCAGCTTTGTTTTGAGTTGATCAGAGAAGAACCGTGGAATCCTGAGAATTATGTTTTGTTAGGTGATATTTATTGTAAGAAAAAATTATACAAGGCTGCATATGAATATTATAATAAAGCCATAGAACTAGGTTATCCCAAAGATAAATTAAAGGATAAATTAGTGAAAGATAAAAAAGGTATGTTTGGAAGATTCTTCAAGAAATAAATATGGATAAATGGGAAATTGCAAAAGAAATAAACAATTATTTTTTGCATAATATAAGAACTCAGCTGGCTGTTATAGTAAGTGGTATTGAATTATTGGATTTTGATGAGGAGTTTGAAAATTTACGAGACTCAATAAGTTTTTCAGCCTTTTTATTAGATATTTATGATGCTTTAATGAGTAATTTATTTGATATCTTAACGGATAAGATCTGTATAGAAGCAAGTTCTTTCAAGCTTGTTGATCCTGTTGAAAAACTAGTTAGTATGTTTAACAGTTTTGAGTCAAACAGAGTAAAGTTTATTCTAGATAATAAAGAGGACTTTGAAGTTAAGGTTAATTATTATGTTTTTAAAAATATCATAGGTGTTTTGTTGGCAGAATGTATTAAAGAATATTCTGATAAAATAAAGCTAGAGATTAGAAATAAGAGTGTAAAATTTATAATAAAGCATGATAAATTATCCCCTTTTCTTTTTAAAATTAATAATTTGCTGGAAAAATACAACATATCGATATATAAAGATGAATATGTTGAGGTAAGGGTGTTATGAAAGTGTTAATTGCTGATGATGAATTAAGGCTGAGAAAAATAGTGGTTATGCATTTGAAAAAAAATGGCTATGAAGTTTACGAAGCAAATAATGGAAAAGATGCAGTTGTATTAGCAGAGAAATTAGTACCAGATGTGATAGTTTTAGATATTAATATGCCTATGATGGATGGGATTCAGGCTGCAAATGAGATTAAAAAGAAAGATAGCCTAAAAGATATACCAATAATTTTTCTTACTGCAAGGACAGATATGGAATCGATGCAAAAAGGGAATGAGCTTAAAGTTGCCCATTATCTAACAAAACCTTTTAGTCCAAGAGAATTAATAAATAAAATCAGGGGGTTGGTATGAAAAGACTAATAGTAGCAATTATTTTTGTTTTTATGGTAGGTGTTTTTAGTAATTCTTATGCAGAAACAAGAGGTGGAATAATCCTACAAGATACTGCTTATGGTGCATTGACTGGAGCAATAATAGGGACTGCTCTTTTAGTTTTTCAGGATAAACCACAAGATCATCTTGAGTATATATCTTATGGCGCTGCTGCTGGTGCGATTGTTGGTGCTGTTTATGGTGTGTATGAAGCAACTGCATTAGTGGAGATTGATGAACACAAAAACTTAAAAATAGCTATGCCTACGATAATTAATGAAAAAAAAGGTGAAGAGCTTACGTCTAGTGTTAATATTTTAAAAGTTAGTTATTAATGAAATATAGAGTTTTTGGCTCTCTGGAAGATGTTGCTCAGTTCAAGAGAACTCTTCCAGAGTTTTTTATTGTAGATAATGAAGAATTCGAATTTCAAATATATGTTGTTGATAGTGTTGAAACTTTGTTGAGACTTCCCAAGTCTTTTCAAAAGAAGACTTTTTTTTATATCAAAGTAAAAGACCAAAAAATTTTTGAGAAATTAAGCCTATATAGAGTTGATGGTATTATATACCCTCCGTTAGATAAGAATAAAATTTTAAACAAATTAAATATTGATCAGCAAAAGTTATCGGATAGTCTTGAAATCATAAAGTCAAGAGTGATTGCTAAAGCTGAAAGTTTACCATCATTACCAGATATAGTTCAGAAATTACTGAAATTGACAACCAATGATAAATCCACTTTTAAAGAAGTTATCAATGAGGTGAAAAAAGATCAAGGGCTTGTTGGTAAAGTTTTAAGAATTGTGAATTCCCCTTTTTACGGTATTAGAAAGGAAATTACGAGTATAGATAGAGCAGCCATACTTCTTGGAATGAGTACAATAAAAAATATTGCACTTGCAGCTTTTAGTATGGATCTTTTTAATAAAAATTTAGTTAATTATAACACAGATGCTAAGAGTTTATGGTTACATTCATTTGTTGTTGCGAGAATTGCTGAGGAGATAGGGAAGTTGCATAATGATTTGGATTCAGATTCTTTATATTTAGCTGGTTTGATGCATGATTTAGGAAAAATTATTTTAGTAGACTTTTTAACTAAGCCGATTGTTTTTGCTAAAGATGAAGATGAAATGTTTGGTATAAATCATGCTGAAACATCTGGTTTGATTTTAAAAAAGTGGAACGTAGACGATTCTATCGTTAATGCAGTGAAAAATCATCATAATATGGTTGATGATGATGTTTATTCTATAGCTGTATATTATGCAAACATGTTAAGCAAAATGGATGATTTTGAGAGAAACATGAATGAGTTATGTGAAAAGCTTGGAATTAGCCTTTTTGATTTAAGTCCAAGGGTGGAAATGGTTTTACAAGAGAATTATGATGAGTTTTTTTGATTTAAAAAGTTTGGTAACATTGTACGAAGCGGAGTCGTTGAATGTTTTTATTCAAGGTTTTTTGGGTTTTTTAAAAAAACATAATATCAATAAGTTTATCATTTTTAAAGTAGAAGGGGTTATTGCAAAGCCTATAGTGAATTATGGAGTTAAATTTCATTCGTTTATAGATTTGAGCGATATTGCTGGAGATTTTGTTGTTTTGCAAGATGTAAGGTTGAGTGTTTTTGATGAGGTTTTAGAGGCAAGTATTGTAATAAATTTAAAATATAAAAACAATCTTTTTTATACAGTTTTTATACAAGAAAAACTAGATAGTGAAGTGGTTAATTATTTGGAGATTGTGATACCTTCGATTGGTAGGAAAGTTTATGAGTTGGTTGCCTCTGACGAAAGGTTAAAAGCATTTATTGGATATCAACAAAAAATAGAGTTTATCAAAAAAGCAAAAAATGTATTAGGGTTATTAGAAGAAAATGAGATTTTATCAAAATCGCTGATATATTTTATGGATACTTTTTCTGCAGAGGCATCGTTTTTAATGAAGGGTGATGAATATGAGTTTATAGGATTAGAGAAGAGTGTTTTAGATGAGATTTTAATTGAAGATAAAACATTGAGAAATTATATTGATCAAACTTTTGATACTGTATTTATTGAAGGAGGAGTATTTTCAAATAAATATCACATTGATAATATTTTTTTAATTCCTATTGAATCAGAAAATGTTAAAATTTGTTTATTTAATATAAAATATGATTTTATCCCTGATAAGGAATTTGCAGAACTTATTTCCTTAATTTTAAAGATTGCTTTGGAAAATGCTAGAAGAATGAAAGAAATTTTAAAGTACAAATTGGAAGAGCAGGAAATTAATCATACTATAGAAATTTTAAATAAATTTAGTAAACAACAAATTAATTATGAAGATGAAAATATAATTGTTAGTGGTATAAACATTCCTGCTAAAATGGCAGGTGGTGATTATTTGGAGTTTAGAAAAATTGATGATGATTATTATTTTGCCCTGGCAGATGTTTGTGGGAAGGGGTATTCTGCTTCTATTCTTACTGTAGTATTGAGCACTTTTTCTGATTTAGCTTTTGAAAAGGATGAGTTTGTAAAAAAACTGATAAAATTGAATAAATTTTTGTGTGAAAAAAATTTGGATGGTAAATTTATAACAGCATTTATCGCTTATTTTGATAGGTTGAATTCCTGCCTTTACTATCAGTCGTTTGGACATGAGCCAGTTTACTTATTAAAAGGGAATGTAGTTGTTGAGTTAAATTCTGAGTATTTACCTTTTGGAATTTTCGAGGAAGAGTATATTGTGAATAAAATAAGTATAGATCCAGGGGATATATTATTTATTTATTCAGATGGGATAGTAGAGTATATTCAGTATGATAAAATAAAGTCTAAATTGAAAAACAATAGAAAATATGAAAAGAGATTTGTTTTTGATTTATATAATGAGCTTGTACAAAACAAGAATACTCAAAGGGATGATTTTACCTGTATGTACACATATTTCAAATGATTCTTGAGGAGGCTATGTGAACGAGCAATCTGAAAAAATAAAAAATATGTTTGATAGTATTGCGCATCGTTATGATTTATTAAACAGGCTTCTTTCTTTTAGAAGAGATGTCTATTGGCGAAAAAAAGCTATTGAATTTTTAAATATTCATGATGGGGCAAAAATACTTGATCTTGCATGTGGCACAGGGGATATGCTCATAGAATTGCAAAGAAGGACTAAGAAAAGCATACTGATGGGTGGAGATTTCAGTTTTAATATGCTGCAAATTGCTCAGAAAAAAGTTGATAACGTGTTTTTGTCTGTGGCTGATGCCCATAGATTACCTTTTAAGGATGAGTCTTTTGATTATGTTACAATAGCTTTTGGATTTAGAAATGTTACTGATAAAGATGTTGGGTTGAAAGAAATGTTTAGAGTTTTAAAAGAAGGGGGAAAAGTATGCATTTTGGAGTTTTCTCAGCCTGAAAAAAAATTTTTTTCTTATATTTATAGATTTTATTTTACTAAAATATTACCATTTATTGGTGGTTTAATTTCAGGGAATAGAAAAGCTTATGAGTACTTGCCGGATTCTGTATATAAGTTTCCCAAAAAAGATAAATACAAAGAGATGATATTGAATGCTGGTTTTAAAAGAGTTGAGTTTAATTCTCTTACTTTTGGGATTTGCGATGCAACAATTTGCTATAAGTAAAATGATATTTAGGAGGTATTGATGGCTTATAAAGATTTAAGAGAATTTATAAAAGTGTTGGAGCAAAAGGGAGAACTTGTTCGGATAAAAACGGAAGTTGATCCGGTTTTAGAAATTACTGAAATTACAGATAGGGTATCTAAAAAACATGGTCCTGCTTTACTTTTTGAAAATGTAAAAGGGAGTGATCATTCTGTTTTGATTAATGCTTTTGGTTCATTTGAGAGAATGAATCTCGCATTAGAGGTTGATAATTTGGATGAGCTAGGAGAAAGAATTATTAATCTAATTGATAGAAATGTTCCTCAAAACTTATTTGATAAAATAAAATCGTTGCCAATGTTAATGGAGCTCAATCAAATTATTCCACGGATTGTGAAAAAGGGAGTTTGTAAGGAAGTTATTTTGAAGGATGATGATATTGATCTTTTGAGATTTCCAGTTTTGCAATGTTGGCCAAAGGATGGTGGACGTTTTATCACATTACCTTGCGTTTTTACTAAAGATCCGGAAACTGGGGCTAGAAACTGTGGAATGTACAGAATGCAGGTTTATGATAAAAACACTACAGGTATGCATTGGCATATTCATCATCATGGTGCAGATCACTTTAGAAAAGCTAAAAGGATGGGACTTGATAAATTAGAAGTAGCTGTGGCTTTAGGTGCTGATCCTGCTGTGACTTATGCAGCTACCGCTCCGGCACCTGATGGTATTGATGAAATGTTGCTTGCAGGATTTATTAGGAAAAAACCAGTGGAGCTTGTAAAATGTGAGACAGTTGATTTGGAAGTACCAGCAAACAGTGAAATTGTTATAGAAGGTTATGTGGATGTAAATGAGCTTAGGTTGGAAGGCCCCTTTGGGGATCATACTGGCTATTATTCATTGGCTGATATGTACCCTGTTTTTCATGTTACTTGTATAACTCATAGAAAGGGTGCCATTTATCCTACTACTATTGTTGGTAAACCGCCTATGGAAGATTGTTATATGGGGGTTGCAACTGGTAGGATATTTTTACCGCTTTTGAAAAAACAAATGCCTGAAATTATAGACATGGCATTGCCATTAGAAGGAGTTTTTCACAATATTATGTTTATTTCTATTGATAAGAAATATCCAATGCATGCAAAGAAGATTATGAATTTTGTTTGGGGTACTGGGCAGATGATGTTTACAAAAATGATTGTGGTGGTTGACAAGGATGTGGATGTACAAAATACTTCTGAAGTACTTTGGAGGATGGGGAACAATGTGGATTGGAAAAGAGATATTGTGATTATGGAAGGTCCTCTTGATGCTCTTGACCATTCATCCCCTTATGCATACTGGGGTGCAAAAATAGGTATTGATGCTACCAAAAAATGGCCTGAGGAGGGGCACAATAGAGAGTGGCCTGATGATATTGTGATGAGTGAAGATATTAAAAAACTTGTTGATGAAAAATGGGATGAGTACGGAATTAAATTAGATGATAAATAAAAAGAAAATAGTTGAAGAGTTAATTAGATTTCTTGATGAAAGGTATTCCAATGCAAAATGTAGCCTAAATTATACTAATCCTTTTCAGTTGTTAATTGCTACGTTATTAAGTGCTCAATGTACAGATGAAAGAGTGAATAAGGTTACATGTGCACTTTTTAAAAAGTATAAAGATTTTGAAGATTTTGCTAGGGCTGATATGGAAGAGATTATGGAAGATATCAAACCAACAGGCTTTTACAGAAATAAAGCAAAGAATATAAAAAAATTGAGCGAGATTTTGGTTGAAAAGTATGATGGAAGAGTGCCTGAGAATATTGATGAGCTTGTTAAATTGCCAGGAATTGGTCGAAAGACTGCAAATGTTGTGTTGGGAAACTGTTTTGGCAAGCCTGGTATTGTGGTGGATACCCATCTAAAAAGGATAAGTCAAAGGTTGGGACTAACGAATAATGATAATCCTGATAAAATTGAAAGAGATTTGATGGAATTAATTCCTGAAGAAAGATGGACAAAATGGTCTCATCAGATGATTGAATTTGGTAGAGATATTTGTAGTTCAAGAAAACCGAAGTGTGAAAGTTGTTTATTATCAAAATGTTGTGATTATTATTTAAATGAAAATGAAGGGTAAAAACAATGAGATTGTATTTGGATATAATTTCAGGAATTTCTGGGGATATGTTTTTTGCGTTACTTTTGGGGTTTAAAGATTGTTCAGAAGAATTAAGTCTACTTTTTTCAAGAATGCTTGACGGAGAAATAAATATTTCATTAGAGAATGTTTTAGTTAATGGTATTGTTTGTAATCGGTTGAATATTGAGGAAAATATCAAGAAACCTTTTAGGCATTTTGAAAAAATTGTGGATATAATTGAATGTGCTGAGTTACCTGAAAAGGTAAAAATTAATGCTGTGAATACATTAAAAATTATAGCAGAAGCAGAGGCAAAGGTTCATAATACATCCCTTGATAAAATACATTTTCATGAAGTGGGAGCGGTGGATACTATAATTGATGTTGTGGGTGTATCATATATGCTGGATAGCCTTGGTATAAATAAAGTTGAGGCTTCCCCTGCAAAAGTGGGGTTTGGTACGGTTAAAATGGAACATGGTATCTTACCTGTTCCTGCACCAGCTACTGTAGAAATTTTAAAAGGTTTGAATATAGAAAGAATAGATATTAACGATGAAATTACAACTCCCACGGGAGCTGCACTTTATAAGAAATTTATAGAAGGTGTTAAAAACAGTTTTTCTGGTAAATTAGTGGAAATATCATATTCTACAGGGACAAAACAGTTTGAAAATTTTCCAAATATGTTGAGAGGTTTTTTACTTGAAGAAGACTCTCAATTGCAAAGTGTTATGGAGTTAGAGTTCAATGTGGATGATACCAATGGACAGGTTTTAGGTTTTCTAATGGAAGAGCTTTTTAATAGAGGTGCAGTGGATATATTTTTTACCCCTATTTTTATGAAGAAAAACCGTCCGGCGTATAAAATAACCGTACTGTGTGATGAATCACAAATTGATGATATGATATCTACTGTTTTTAGGATTAGCTCTACCATTGGAGTAAGATTTATAAAGAAAAACAGGGTAGTTATGCAGAGAAGCTTTGATGAAATTGAGTATGCCGGTGAAAAGGTAAAAATAAAAAAAACATCGTGGAATGGAATTGAGAAAAAAACAATAGAATGGGAAGATTTAAAAAAAATATCTAAAAAGCTTAATGTGTCACCTTCTGATTTAGGAACTGAAATTATAAAACAGTACAATTTGAAAGTGTTGAGCAAAAAAAATTAGAACTATATAATTTTACAGAGTTGTTTTTTTATAAAAAACTAAATTTTATCAAATAGATTTTGCTTTTTAAACGTCTTTTATGAACGTACAATGTAAACACTATATTTACTAACATCCTTTTTATGATACCACCTGTTTTGGGTATATTATCATTAAATAATGGTGATATGGAATTATTTCTTGACATCGGTTAAGTTGTGTTTATATTTTTATAATCATAAAAACATAGTAAAAGGGAATAATGATAGTTGTGATTGTCCTGTTAGCGTTTGTTTTTAGTTTTCTCTTTGCTTTGGGAGGGGTTGGTTCTGCGATAGTCTTGGTTCCTTTGATGTATTGGCTGGGCTTTCCTTTAAATGAAGCAAAACCCACAGGCTTATTTATCAATACAATTAGTTTGTTAGGTGCTACATATTCCAATTTTAAAAATAAGCGCCTTGATGTGAAATTGGGAGTACCTATTATAGTTTCATCTTTATTATTTGCACCTACAGGCGCTTATTTTTCCACAATAATACCTAAAAGAGTTGTTATTGTTGTTTTTGTTACATTTTTATTATTTTCAGGCTTGATGATGCTTTTTTTTAGATCATCTAAGTATGAGAATCAATTTAGAGATGATAGGCCTATTATAGTTTTGAGTTTTATAGGCGGTATGGCTGGATTTTTATCAGGACTCCTTGGTGTGGGTGGTGGCGGTCTTATATCACCACTTATGATTATGCTTGGTTTTAATCCCAAAAAGGTGGCAGTTGTGACCGCCTTTGTTGTACCTTTTTCATCTATTTCTGGATTTTTTGCATATCTTGTTATGGGGCATGTTGATTTTATTCTGCTTATAGCTGTTGGGTTTGCCGCGTATGCAGGTGGTTATCTAGGTACTCACTTCATGCATTTTAGGTTGAAACCTGCCACTGTTAAGAAGTTGTTAGGAGTGATATTGTTGTTTATGGCGATAAAGATGTTGCTTAAGCTGTTTGAATGAATTTAAAAATTTAAATTTTGGAGGTAGTTATGTTTGATAGGCACAGAGAGATTGTTAATTCTATTGAAGGGCTTGATGATATGGAAAAAGAATTTCTATATTCGGCTCTTAATTTGCATGGGCATATTTGCGGCGGTATGCCTATGGGATATGTGGCAGGGCTTGCGGCTTTGAAGGCTCTGAGTTGTGAGAGAGAAAAAAATATGGATAAGTTTGTCATTATAAATGTGGGGGATAAACATGCTGCTGGCTGTTTTGCAGATGGAGTACAGTTTGCTACAGGTTGTACCTTTGGTAAAGGGGTTATGAAAAAAGAGGCAAAAGGGAAATGGACATTTATGCTTGTTGATAAGGTAAATGAAAAGGCTGTTAAAGTAAAAATAAAACCTGAATTACTTAAAAAAGCTTTTTCTGCTCCTTTTATAACCGAATATAGGATAAAGGGCGTGAAGCCTACAGATGTGCCGGCTGAAGTAGCTGAGCCTGCATTTAAAAGACCTTTTGCATTAAAACTCGAAGATATTGTTGATGTAGAGGGACCTTTTGAATTTAAGGTTTCTAAGGGGAAATCGTGTTTCAATATTCAAGTTTGTGAAACTTGTGGTGATGCTATAGCTGAAAACTATGCAAGAATTGTGGATGGTAAAATAGTTTGCTTGGATTGTTTTCCATATTAAACAGTTACCACTGAAAAAGTGGCAACTGTTTTAATAATTGATCTTTTTATATTCTTATAAAAATTCCACCATTTTTGGATAGTTTTCACAGGACATAAAGGGGGTAACCCCCCTTTAAATCCCCCAAGATATGGTAAAAATTATAGATATAATTTTTTAGGAAATAAGTTTTCATAAAATGAAAACTTATTTAAAATTAATAAAATCATAAAAAATTTTTTTAATAAATAGTTTTTGCTGAAAAAAATATCTTATTAATAATTAAACAAATATTTTTTTGGGAGCATTTGTAAGGGTATAACTTAAAGGGGGATACCCCCTTTAGAACCCCAGAAAATACAGGGTTTACAAAAAATTATATAAAATATGAAATTTTATTAATTGTTGGATAAAAACTAGTAAAATCATAAAAAAAATATTATTTCTTAAATAGTTGCCACTTTTTCAGTGGCAACTATTTAAGAAATGTATAAGGATATTCTGTATGTTCTTTATATGTGCCATTTAAAATTGCTACTACATCTTCAATAAAAACCCTTTCTTCGTTTGTAGGGATGATGAAAACTTTTATCTTTGAATCAGGGGTTGATATTTCAGTTTCACCATCTTTACTTCTTGTCTTCAGATTTTTTTCTTTATCTATTTTAATTCCCAATTCTTCTAACCCTTCTAATGCCATTTGTCTAATGATTCCAGCATTTTCTCCCACACCTGCAGTGAATACTATAGCGTCTACTCTTCCGAGAACTGCCATGTAAGCGCCGATGTATTTTTTTAATCTATAAGCTTCAACTTCAAGAGCAATTTTACAGCGTTCATCTCCTTTTTCTGCTCCATCTAAAACATCTCTTCTATCTGTGTATTTTCCAGTTAGTCCAAGTATTCCTGACTTTTTGTTAAGTAATGTGTCCATTTCTTTGGGATTAACGTCTAAAATTTGCTGCATGAATAGAGGGATAGCTGGGTCTAAATCGCCACATCTTGTTCCCATTACAGCTCCTTCAAGTGGTGTTAGCCCCATAGATGTATCAACAGATACGCCATTTCTTATTGCAGTATGAGATACACCGTTTCCTATATGCATTGTGATTATATTACAGTCTTTAGGGTTTTTACCAAGTAAAACAGCGGCTCTTTTAGATACATAGAGGTGACTTGTCCCGTGAAAACCATATCTTCTAACACCGTATAGTTCATACCACTCGTAAGGGACAGCATAAAGATAAGCATGTCTTGGCATTGTTTGATGAAAGGCTGTATCAAAAATTGCCACATGTGGTACATTAGGTAAAACTTTTTTAGCGGCTCTTATTCCTGCAAGATTTGGAGGATTGTGAAGAGGGGCTAGATGTTGAACTTCTTCGATAGCTTTAATGACTTCGTTATTTATCAAGGTACTTCTTTTAAACTTTTCTCCACCATGAACAACTCTATGTCCAACTGCTGATATCTCATTCATTTCTTTTATAACTCCACGCTCTTTATTCGTCAGAGTATTTACTATTAGATTTATTGCTGTATTATGATCATGACACTCGTATTCTTCTCTCCATGTTTCTTGTCCTGGAACTTCATGGACAATAAAAGAATCTCCTATTCCCACTCTTTCTACAATCCCTTTTGCCATCAGTTTATCGTTGTCCCAATCAAATAACTGATATTTTACAGATGAACTGCCACAGTTTAATGCTAAGATTTTCATTGTTACCTCCCTTCTATTGTGTTTGCAATGAGGTGATTACTGCCACATTTACAATATCCATATATTTGCATCCTCTTGATAAATCATTTACAGGTTTCTTGAGCCCTTGAATAATAGGACCGATTGCTTCTGCAGAAGCTAATCTTTCAACAAGTTTATATGCTATATTACCTGCATCAAGATCAGGAAATATCAATACATTGGCAGAACCTGCTACATTGCTTCCTGGAGCTTTTCTTTCTCCCACAGATTTAATTAATGCTGCGTCAGCTTGTAATTCACCATCCACTTTCAATTCAGGGGCCAATTCTTTTACTATTTTAGTTGCCTCTATTACTTTGTCCACATCAGGGTGTTTTGCACTACCTTTGGTAGAAAAACTTAACATTGCAACACGTGGTTCATCTTCAAGAAAGGATTTGCAACTATCAGCTGTGGCTATGGCTATTTCAGCTAATGCTCTAGCATCGGGATTTGGGTTTACTGCGCAATCGGCAAACAAAACTGCTCCGTCTTTACCGAATTCCTTTTTTGGTATAACCATGATAAAACAACTAGAAATATTATTTATACCAGGTTTTGTGCCTATCACTCTTATTGCAGCTCTTAAAACGTCTGCAGTAGTATGGCAAGCACCTGTTACTGCTCCATCAGCATAACCTTTTTCAACAAGCATACAGCCAAAATAGTTTTCATCTTTCATGATACTAAAGGCTTCTTCTTCGGTTAATCCTTTATTTTTCCTTTTTTCGAAATATTCGGCAGCAAATTCTTTTAACAGTTTGCTACTTTCAGGGTTGATAATTTGAATATCATTTCTTAAATTGTTTTTTAATTCGTCTTCTTTACCAAGTACGATGACATTAGCTAACTTATTTTCTACTAGTGTGTTTGCAGCATCAATAGTTCTTTCGTCATTTCCTTCAGGTAACACAATTGTTCTTTTTAATTCTTTTGCTTTCTCCCAGTATTCATTCATTAAAGACATTATCACCTCCTGATTTTAAATAAAATCATATTTTATTTTATGAATAATAATTGTTATGTCAAGTTTTAATGCAGAATTTTAAGTTATTTTTAAATAGGTTATATTGTTATATAAATGTTATGGTGTTATAAAATAAATGAATAGTCATTTTCTTTTTGGAGTATTAAGATGAATAATAAAGATTTTGGAATCGTGAAATCATAAATTATCATTGAGTATTACAAACTAATTTAGTCTTAATTAGAAAAGTAAGAGCTAAATGTCAGCAATGAATATCTGTTTTTAAAAAATTTTTTTATCAAAGAATTAAAAAAGAATGCTTCGCTTATAAAATCATGAAATAGATCATTTTAATATTTTTTATAGTTATTATATAGATTTCAAAAAAGGTGTATACAATTTAATTTTCATATTGAGTAGAATAAAATATAATTCTATGTTAAAGATTTAATATAAATTTAAAGATAAACAACATTATATAAGATTATATAAGGGGATCTTGTAAAATGAGAGGTAAAATAAAAGAATATTTTGCAGATTTATCGTTAATTTTTATAAGTTTAATATGGGGTTCCACTTTTATTATTGTGAAAGAGGCATTAGAAGAGATAGATGTATTTAATTTTCTTACATTAAGATTTGGACTTGCGACGGTTTTAATGTTTTTCTTGATTGTTAGAAAATTTAAGGATGTGAAAGACTCTTTTATTCCCGGCACGATTTTAGGATTGCTTCTTTTTGCAACTTTTGCTTTTCAGACTCTAGGCTTAAAATATACTTTAGCATCTATTGCAGGTTTTTTAACAGGTTTATATGTAATTTTTGTGCCTTTTTTAAGTATGGTAATTTTAAAGCAATTTCCTAAAAAAACTTCTATGATGGGTGTGTTTTTAGCATTTTTAGGATTGATACTTATATCTTACAATGGTGGTGATTTTAATATCAACATTGGAGTAATATACCTTATACTAAATGCTTTTTTTATTGGTTTACATATAATTATGATAGATAGGTATTCTAAAACTTATGATGTTATGGCTCTTACTTTTGTTCAACTGTTCATTGTATTTTTACTTTCATTAGTAATATCAATATCTTTTATGGATAGTGCAAATGAAATTATATTTAGTAAAAATGTCATTTTTGCTGTTGTTTTGACAGGAGTTTTTGCAACTGTAGTGGCATTTCTTATTCAAACAGCTATGCAAAAATATACCACTCCTACAAAAGCAGCCATAATTTTTACTTTTGAGCCGGTTTCTTCTGCATTTTTTGGTTATTTGATTGGCAAAGAAATTTTAACATTCCATCAATACATTGGTTCAGTATTTATAATTTTTTCTATCATAATTTCTGAGGTGGGTTCATATATTTTAAAAGGTGAAGGTGATGATTAAAGTATATTTTGTACTTATGTTGGGTATTATTTCTGTATCTTTTGCGGCAATATTTGTTAGATTTTGTGATGATGTACCTGCAATAATGATTGCAACCTACAGATTGGTTATTGCATCAACTATTTTAAACATTCTTTACTTTAGAAAGAATAAAGAGAGGTTTAAGTTTCAAAAAAAAGATTTTATTTTTGGTTTTTTTGGTGGAGTATTTTTAAGTCTACATTTCATTGCATGGTTACAGTCATTAAAATATACCTCTGTGGCAAGTAGTCTTGTACTGCTTTCTACAGGACCCATTTTTGTATCAATTGTATCTTATCTTATATTGAAAGAAAAGCAAGACAAAGAGATTATAATTGCTATTGTTTTTGCAATAGCAGGTTCTGCCGTTCTAGCTTTTGGAGATGCCAATTTTGAAGTTAGGTTTGGTGAGAATGCGTTAATTGGAGATGGTTTTGCCATTATGGCTGCATTCTTTGTGAGTTTGTATTTTCTTATTGGTAGTCATTTACGAGAGAGAATGGATATTATGAGCTACATTGTACTTGTTTATACTGTTGCAGCTGTTTTTCTTTTAATAGTATCTTTGGTTTTGCAAATTCCTTTTACAGGCTATGAGCTAAGATCGTATATTTTTATGGTATTACTTGCTTTAGTGTCTCAAAACCTGGGACATACATCTTTTAATTGGGCACTTAAATATTTAAAGACGAGTATGGTAGCAATTATAACGTTAGGTGAACCGGTAATTGGATCAATTCTAGCTTATTTAATATTTGGTGAGTCTATTGACAAATACAAATTTATAGGGATAATTCTTATATTTGCAGCAATTATAATAGCTTCTAGAAAGGGGAAAAAGTAAATGTTTCCATATTTGTTTAAAATAGGAACATTTGAGCTTAGAGTTTACAGTTTAATGTATTTAATAGGGATTTTGATCACGATATATTTCGTCAAAAAGAAAGGTCAAAAACTTGGTTTTGACTCAGAGTTGATTGAAAACATTATTATTGTAACTTTTATTGGTGCAATTGTTGGAGCAAGATTTTATTATGTTCTTTTAAAATGGGATTTTTATAGTAGATATCCTAAGGAAATTATTGCTGTTTGGCATGGAGGGCTTGCAATTCATGGAGGGATTATAGGTGGAATACTTACAGCATATTTTTATTGTAAAAGTAAAGGGATTAAATTATTGCAGTTTGGTGATTTAGCTCTACCGTTTTTGTTGCTTTCTCAAGGTATTGGAAGATTTGGAAATTTTGCAAATGGTGAGGCTCATGGAGTTCCTACTATTACACCACCGTCCATAATTTTTAGAATGAAAAATGTCTTTCCAGAATTTTGGCAGCAGGTTTTAAGTAGCTTTGGGTTAAGAAATACTCCTGAGGAAGTTTCGAAACTAATGGTTTTTATTAAAGAGAAAGGTGAGTTAACAGTTGAGTTTCACAATAAAGTTTATCAATTGAAAGAATATGTGCCCTGGGGAATTAGTTTCCCACCTAAATATAATCCACCTGCATATCAGGATTTTGGCACGCTGCCGGTACACCCTACTTTTTTTTATGAAATGATTTTAAATTTCATTGGAGCTTTTATTTTACTTTTATTTTGGAAAGATAATAAAAATATTGGAAAAGGTATTATTGCTGGTTTATATCTTATTTTTTATGGAGTTATTAGAGGTTTTGTTACTTTTTTTAGAGCAGATGATCTAATGGTTGGATACTTTAGGGCACCACATTTGGCAAGTTTTGTAATGATAATTATTGGTTCTATATTAGTTTTTAGGGGGTATAAAAATGGAGTTGAGTAGAGAAAAAGCATATGATTTATTGACCAAGTATACAAAATCAGAAAGTTTGATAAAACATGCGCTAGCTGTGGAGACAGCTATGAAAGCTTATGCTGAAAAATTTAATGAAGATATAGAAAAGTGGGGAATAGTGGGCTTACTGCATGATTTTGATTATGAAAAATATCCTTCAACAAAGGAACATCCTTTTAAAGGAGCGGAAATTCTTAAAGAGATGGGATACCCAGATGATATTGTAGAAGCAATACTTGGTCATGCTGATTATACAGGAGTTGAGAGAAAGACATTGATGGCTAAAACACTTTTTGCAGTGGATGAGTTGTGTGGTTTTCTGTTAGCCTGTGCTTACGTAAGACCAGACAAGAAGATAGCAAATGTGAAAGTAAAAAGTGTTAAAAAGAAGCTGAAAGATAAGTCTTTTGCACGGGGAGTTAATAGAGATGATATTTTTAAAGGAGTAAAAGAGCTTGGAGTTGATTTAGATGAACATATTTCATTTCTTATTGAAGCATTGAGTAAAAATGCTAAAGTACTAGGTGTTTAATGGAAAATATCTTTGATAAAGAAAGAAGAGAAGAAGACAAAGAAAACATAAAAATTAGACCTCAATCTTTTTCTGACTATATAGGTCAGAAAAAGATTATTGAAAACCTTAAGATATTTGTAGAAGCTGCAAAGAAAAGAGGGGATAGTCTGGATCACTGTCTTATATATGGTCCTCCTGGACTTGGTAAGACAACATTGGCTCATATTATTGCCAATGAGCTTGGTGTAAGTATAAAAGCTACTAGTGGTCCTACGATAGAAAAACCTGGTGACTTAGCAGCAGTTTTGACTAATTTGGCAGAAGGGGATGTGCTGTTTATTGATGAGATTCATAGATTGCATTCTTCTGTGGAAGAAATCCTTTATCCAGCTATGGAAGATTACAAACTTGATATAATTGTTGGACAAGGACCGGCAGCCAGAACAATTAAAATAGATTTACCAAAATTTACACTTATTGGAGCAACTACAAGGGCTGGTTTACTTACTTCACCTTTGAGAGATAGGTTTGGTATGATTTTTCGCCTTGAGTTTTATGATGAAGAGGATTTAAAAAAAATAGTTATGCGAGGAGCGAGGGTTTTAGATGTAACCATTGATGTAGAAGCTGCTTCGGTTATTGCGTCAAGATGTAGAGGGACTCCAAGAATTGCACACAGAATTTTAAGAAGAATCAGAGATTTTGCTGAAATTATGAATGATGGGGTTATTACTAAGGAGATTGCAGATTTTGGATTGAACAGACTAGAGATCGATAGTAAAGGATTAGATGTGAATGATAGAAGGTTTTTACTTGCTATTATTGAAAAGTATAACGGAGGTCCAGTGGGGATTGATACGTTATCTGCTACACTTTCCGAAGAAAAAGATACATTAGAAGATGTGATTGAGCCATATTTAATATATAAAGGTTTTATTAAAAAAACTCCTAGAGGTAGAGTGGTAACACAACTTGCTTATGAACACTTAAATATTCCGTTTAAAGGGTATCAAATGACAATTGAAGAGTTTTTAAATGAAAAAGAGTAAAACATATTTCATCTGTCAAAACTGTGGTTATAAAACTCCTAAATGGATAGGTAGATGTAGTGAGTGTGGTAGTTGGAATTCTTTTTTAGAAGAGACTGATGTTAAAAAAAATAATAACAAATTAGTTGAAAAAATAGAGTTGAAAAAGCTTGTGGAAGTAAAAGGTGTTGAAGTTGAGAGATATTCAAGTGGTATAAAAGAGTTTGATCAGGTGTTGGGTGGTGGAGTTGTTAAAGGGGGCGTTGTATTGATAGGAGGTGAGCCCGGAATAGGTAAATCTACAATTATGTTACAAATATCTTATTATATTGGAAGTAATGGTAAAAAAGTTTTTTATTTTAGTGGAGAAGAATCGTTGCCCCAGTTGAGGATGAGAGGTGAGAGACTTAATTTGACAGAAGGTGATGTTTATTTTTCAGCTACTAACAGTTTTGAAGCAATATATGAAATTCTTCGAAGAGAACAACCGGATGTGGCTATCATTGATTCTATTCAGACTATTTATTCAGATGAATTAAACTCTGCTGCAGGGACTGTAAGTCAGGTAAAATTTGTTACTCATAAGCTTGTAGAAGTGGCAAAAAAAAATGGGACTTCAATTTTTATAATTGGACAAGTTACTAAAGATGGAGCAATTGCTGGGCCGAAGGTTTTGGAACACTTGGTAGATACAGTTCTTTATTTTGAGGGAGATTACGATAGAGGCTTAAGAATTTTGAGAGCTGTCAAAAATAGATTCGGTTCTACCAATGAAATTGGAATCTTTGAGATGTCTGAATATGGACTTAGAGAATATACAAATAGGACATTAGTGAATGATAATTTAAAAGCAAGTGGGAGAGCAATAACTGTTGTAATGGAGGGCTCGAGAGCTTTTTTGGTAGAAATTCAGGCACTTGTTTCTCATACATACTTTAATTATCCTAGAAGAAATGTTACTGGTTTTGATATGAATAGGTTGAACATGCTTTTAGCTATACTAGAAAAAAAGTGTGGTTTTAATCTTTCAAGCTGTGATGTTTATTTAAACGTTGTTGGTGGATTGAGAATTACTGAACCATCAGTAGATTTAGCTGTTTGTGCTGCTGTAATTTCATCTTTTAAAGATATCCCTTTTGAACAGGATATAATTTTCTTAGGAGAGGTGGGATTGACAGGAGAAATTAGAACTCCTTTTTCTATGAATTTGCGCCTCAAAGAAGCTGAACGTTATGGATTTAAAAAAATTGTTACTAAGATGAATGATATTTCAGAGTTTAGTGTTGAAGTTATCAGTATCAACAATATAAATGAGCTGATAAATTATATATGATTTGTAAGTGTGAATGTGTAGGGGTTTCCTCCTTATACTTTTACCTGCACATTTCCTTACACAAAATAACTAGGAGGTTATTATGGGATTACTTTCAGGGAAAAAAGCATTGATTTTTGGTGTGGCAAACAATAAATCTATTGCCTATGCAATTGCAAAAAAATTTAAAGAGGAAGGAGCTGAGCTTGGCTTTACGTATGCTGGTGATGCACTTAAAAGAAGGGTTGAGCCCATATCTCAGGAGCTTGGTGGGAAATTTTGCGTAAAATGTGATGTGACGAAAGAAGATGAATTACTAAACACTTTTGATGTAGTGAGGAAGGAGTTTGGAAAATTTGATATTCTCATTCATTCTGTTGCATATGCTCCAGCAGAAGATCTGAAGGGGAGATTTGTTGATACAAGTAAAGAAGGTTTTCTTAAGGCGATGGAAATAAGTGCGTATTCTCTTGTGAAATTATCAAAATTGTCAGAGCCTTTGATGAACGAAGGCGGTTCTATTGTTACTATGACATATTATGGCTCAGTGAAAGTTGTAAAAAATTATAATGTGATGGGGGTAGCTAAAGCTGCACTTGAGTCTTCTATGAGATATTTAGCTTATGAACTTGGTGAGAAGAAGATTAGGGTAAATGCCATTTCTGCAGGTCCAATAAAAACTTTGGCTGCAAGTGGTATATCAGGTTTTAGAACGATACTCTCACTTATCGAAGAGAAAGCACCATTAAAGAGAAATATTACTCAAGAGGATGTAGCAAAGGCCACATTGTTTCTTTGTAGCGATATGGCAAGTGGTGTAACAGGTGAGATTTTATATGTTGATAGTGGATACAATATTCTTGGATTATAAGTGGAGGAATGATTGGATAAATATAAAGTATTACATGATTTAGAGTCACTTGCAGAACCTTCGTTTAAAGAGTATAAGACTACAGACTATATTATAAGATTCTTAAAGAATATAAATATTGGTATTGATAAAAGACTTAAGACAGGCTGTTTTGGAACTATTAATTTTAATGCAAAAAAAACTGTTGCTATAAGAGCTGATATTGATGCTTTACCCATAAATACTGAAAAAACAGAGTGCAGGCATCTTTGCGGTCATCATCTTCATACTACAGCTCTTTTGTTTACTCTTTACGAGATTGTTAATAAAAAAATAAAATTAAATGTAAATCTTAGATATATTTTCCAACCTGCTGAAGAAATAGTATCAGGTGCAAAAGTGATTATAGGAGAGGGTGGGCTTGATGGAGTAGATGAGATTTATGGCCTTCATGTGGATCCTGATATTGAGCTTGGTGTTATGGGAATAAAACCTGGAGAGTTGATGGCAGGCTCTAATCATTTTGAAGTGGATTTTAAAGGTAAAAGCACTCATGGAGCATATCCTCATCTTGGAAATGATCTTATTGTGGCTGCGGCAGACTTTATAAATATGGCTCAAAAGATTGTATCAAGGAAGATTGATCCGTTGAAAGAGAAATTAATTACTTTTGGTAAGATAGAAGGTGGAACAGCAGGTAATATTTTGTCAGATAGATTGAAAATTTTGGGTACTTTCAGATATTTTGATAAAGAGCTTAAAAGTTTTTTAATGGACGAGTTAAAAAAATGTGCAGAGTCAGTATCGAGATTTTACGATATAAAAATAGACGTGGATATAAAGGAGGGAACACCTCCTGTGATAAATGATGAAATATTAACAAATAATATTCAAAAGATTTGTGATAAAAATGGTATTAGATATGTATCTGATATTCAAAAAAGTATGGGGGGTGAGGATTTTTCACTCTACCAGGAAAGAATTCCGGGTCTTTTTGTAAGGCTTGGTATAAAGGAGAGTGATGAAATAATACCTTTGCATAATATAAATTTCAAAGTTCCAGATAGGGTTATTGATTATGCTGTTAACTTTTGGTTAGTACTTTTAAAAAATTTATAGTAAGTTTGATATTTAAAGTTTGTTTGTAATTTAGGTAATTTATGACTAATAAAGAAACAGTAAGAAATTATCTTTTATTAAAGACTATAAAAGGGGTTTCCGATAGTTCCATATTTGCTTTATATAAGAAATTTGCGAGTTTAGATGGTATATTTGAGATTGATAAAACAAAATTAGTGGATGTCGTTGGAGAGCATATTGCCTCTTTGATTAAAATGGAAAATACTGATCTAGATTTTGTAAGTAGTGAGTTGGAGAAAGTAAAAAAATACTCTATTAAAATATTAACATTAGAGGATGAGTTTTATCCATCTCTTTTAAGAGAGATAAATTCTCCGCCTGCTTATCTTTATTGTCTTGGAAATTATGAAATTTTTAAAATGCCATCAGTAGCCATTGTGGGTTCTAGAAAAGCTAGTAAAAAAGCTGTTAATTTTACAATGAAACTAGCTCAGGATTTAGCAGAGTTGGGATTAAATATAGTAAGTGGTTTCGCTGTAGGTATAGATATAGCTGCTCATCTTGGTGCAATAAAGAAAGGGAAAACAACTGCTGTTTTTGGGAATGGTTTTTTGTATGTATATCCTGAGTCAAATAAAAAATATTTTAAAGAAATTATTAAAAAAGGTTGTATTGTTTCAGAGTTTTTTTTGGATACTAAACCTGATGCATACAATTTTCCTCGAAGAAATAGAATTATTGCTGGGATGAGTTATGGAGTGATAGTGGTAGAGGCAGCAGAAAAAAGTGGTTCGTTAATTACTGCAAGACTTGCAATGGAAGAAAATAGAGAGGTATTCGCAGTTCCATCATGGCCTGAAGAAAAAAATTGTGGCACTAATAAGCTGATTAAGGAAGGTGCAAAACTTGTTGAAAATTATTATGATGTAGTAGAAGAACTGGTTAAACATGTAGAATCTTTGAAAATGATTGACAAAAATATTAATGACAATAATATAAATTTTAATGATGATTTTGAAAAGCTTATCTATCAACTTATTGCTGAATCACCAAAAAGTATAGATGAAATATGTGTTGAAACGGGACGAGATTTAGTGGAGATTATGAATAAGCTGAGTGAAATGGAATTAAGGGGTTTATTAAACCTTGATATAAATGGCAAATATAATATTGGGAGAGTTTAATGGATAAAATACTAATTGCATTGAATTTAATTATGGATTTTGTAGAGGCTTACGATAATATAGATGAGATTGGTATTACTGATATGCTATACAATTCAGGATTTGAAGAGTATGAAGTCAGGCAAGCGTTAGCCTTTCTTGATTTTGGTAATTTTAGTGAAATTAACGGGATAAGATATTTTTCTCCATCAGAAAAGGATAAATTTAGTGAAGATGCTATGCAATATATTCAGAAATTACAGCTTAGTGGGACTGTTGATTTAATGATTATAGAAGAAGTGGTTGATAGATGTATGGAAAGTGACATCAAAGTGGATGTGGAGATGGTTAAACAAACATTGTTGGTGACTCTTATAGAGAATCGTAAATTTTATATTGATATTGATAAAAATGTAGATGAGTTGCTAAATTGATAAACAATAAAACAGGGTAAGATAAAACGTTTTTATAAGGATTTATTATGTCAAAAAATCTTGTGATTGTGGAGTCTCCTGCCAAAGCAAGGACTATTGAAAAGTACCTTGGAAAGGATTTTAAAGTGATGGCCAGTATAGGTCATGTAAAAGATTTGCCTGAAAATGAATTAGGGGTAGATGTAGACAAAGACTTTAAACCGAAATACAAAATTATCAAAGGGAAAAAGAAGATAATTGATGCATTGAAAAAAGAAGCTGAAAAAAGCGATGTGGTATATCTTGCTCCAGACCCAGATAGGGAAGGGGAAGCTATTGCATGGCATATTGCAGAGGAAATCAAGAAGAAGAATTTCAATATAAAAAGGGTAGAATTCCATGAAATTACTAAAAAAGGGATTAGTGAGGGGATCAGTAATCCCAAAGAAATAAATCTCAAGAGAGTAAATGCACAGCAATCAAGAAGAATATTAGATAGGCTTGTAGGTTATCTTGTAAGCCCTTTATTATGGAAACCTTTAAAATACGGCCTTTCTGCTGGTAGGGTACAAAGTGTAGCTTTAAGATTGATTTGTGAGCGTGAAGAAGAGATAGAAAAGTTTGTGCCTAAAGAATATCATCTTGTGGATGGATTGTTTTTGATTGGTGATAACAGTATTAAGGCAAGATTAGAGAAGAAAGATGGCAAAAAGTTTGAGATTCCTGATGAAGAGACTGTTAATAAAATAAAAGAAGAAGTTTTGAAAAGTGCTTTTGTTGTTTCAAAAGTAGATCGTAAAGAGGCAAAACAATCTGCACCACTTCCTTTTATTACATCTACTTTGCAACAGGAAGCTGTAAGAAAACTTGGATTTAGTGCAAAAAAGACTATGATTATAGCTCAGCAGCTTTATGAAGGGGTTGGGCTTGGTAAAGAAGGTCCCGTGGGTTTAATTACTTATATGAGGACTGATTCTACGAGGATTTCCGAAGATGCCAAGAGTGAAGCACGGAATTATATAATTGATAAATTTGGTGAAAAGTATGTTGGAAATTTAAGGATAAAAAAATCAGGTACTAAAAATGTGCAAGATGCTCATGAAGCCATAAGACCTACGTCTGTTTTAAGAGAACCAGAACTGGTAAAAGAATTTCTTTCTAACGATCAATATAAATTGTACAAGCTTATTTGGGAAAGATTTGTTGCAAGCCAAATGGCACCTGCAAAGTATGACAGGAGTATTATAGAAATCAGTGATGGTATATACACTTTTGTTGCAAGAGGAAAAATTTTAACCTTTGACGGTTTTATGAAGTTGTATACTGAAGGGAAAGATAACGGTGATGAGGAAGGGGAAAACGGGTTAATAGTCGATGTAAAAGTAAATGAAAAGGCGGCATTGAAAGAGATAACTTCAAAACAGATGTTTACCACTCCTCCTCCTAGATATACTGAAGCTACTTTAGTAAAAACTCTTGAACAGAAAGGTATAGGAAGGCCCAGTACCTATGCTACTATTATTTCAACAATTGTTGAGAGAGGGTATGTTACCATTAAAGATAAAAAGTTTTATCCTACAGAGCTTGGTAGAATAGTAAATAGTCTACTTATTTCTAATTTTCCTAAGATATTTGATATAAAGTTTACAGCTAATATGGAAAAGGATTTGGATGAAATTGAAAAAGGGAAAGTTGATTGGAAAAAGGTTTTAAAAGACTTTTATATAAATTTTGAGAAAGAACTTAAAAAAGCTGAAGACAAACTTGTGATGGATTTGACCATTGATAATAAGTGTCCTCAATGTCATGGAGATTTGATTATAAAATATGGTAAAAATGGAGCATTTGTAGCGTGTAATAACTATCCTGAGTGTAAATTCACATCAGATTTTAAGCGTAATGAGAATGGTCAGATAGAGCTTGTGGAGAGTAAAAAAGGAGAGGATACCGGGATAAAGTGTGAGAAATGTGGTAAAGAGATGGTGATAAAAAAGAGCAGATTTGGTGAAATTTTAGCCTGTAGTGGTTATCCCGAATGTAAAAACATTAAAAATTTTATAAAATTGGAAAGCGGAATTAGAGTCATTGAAAATAATGAAAAAATAGATGAAAAGTGTCCAGAGTGTGGTAATGATCTTTATATAAAAAAAGGTAGAAACGGCTTATTTATAGGTTGTAGTAACTATCCTGAGTGTAAGTTTACTGCTAACTTTAGAGTGAATGATGGTAAAATTGTTCCTGTAGTGATAAAAGTGGATGATGTTGAATGTGAAAAGTGTGGTGGTAAGATGGTGTTAAAGCGAGGTAGAAGAGGAAGTTTTTTTGCTTGTGAAAATTATCCTGAATGTAAAAATACAAAAAGTGCCATAACCCTTGATGATGGTACCATAACTGTAAAGAATTAGATTATGAAGCAAAAAATAGTAGTCATTGGTGGCGGATTAGCTGGATCTGAGCTTGCTTACCAGCTTGCTAAAGCAGGTTTTCAAATAATTCTTTATGAAATGAGACCTGTAAAAATGACAGAAGCTCACGAAACGTCCTATTTAGGGGAGCTTCTTTGTTCAAATTCTCTTAAGTCAGAATCTCTTGATACTGCAGCTGGACTTTTGAAGAAAGAAATGGAACTGATGGATAGTCTTATGATCAAAGTGGCAAAAGAAACAAGGGTACCTGCCGGTAATGCTCTAGCAGTTGATAGGGAGAAATTTGGGAAAAGAATAACTGAGACTTTGGAAGATTTTGATAATATATCAATTATTAGGGAAGAAGTGCAAGATATTCCTAACGATAGACCTTGTGTAGTTGCGTCTGGCCCTTTAACATCAAAGTCTTTAAGTGAAAAAATTAAGAGACTTTTTGGTGGTGGTCTCTTTTTTTATGATGCCATATCTCCCATAGTGGATGCTGAGTCCATTGATTATTCGAAGTGTTTTTTTAAAAGCAGGTATGGAAAAGGTGATGACGATTATTTAAATTGTCCAATGACTGAAGAGCAATTTGACAGGTTTTATGATGCACTGATGAAAGCTGAAAAAGTGGAGTTTAAAGAGTTTGAAAAAAAAGCTATTTTTGAAGGGTGCATGCCCATTGAAGTAATGGCAAGCAGAGGTAAACAGACTTTACTTTACGGTCCAATGAGGCCTGTGGGACTTGAGCATCCTGTTACCGGTGAAAAATATTTTGCAGTGGTTCAATTAAGGAAAGAGAATCGAGAAGGCACAGCTTACAATATTGTAGGGTTTCAGACGAAAATGAGAATCGGTGCTCAAAAGGAAGTTTTCAGATTGATCTCTGGTCTTGAGAATGCCGAGTTTTTACGCTATGGTTCTATTCACAGAAATACCTATGTTAGAAGTTGTGATTATCTGGATAGTTTTTTCAGATATAAAAATTCACTTTTATTTTTTGCAGGTCAAATTACTGGAGTGGAAGGTTACATTGAGTCTGCTGCCACGTCATTGATAATCTCTTTTTTCTTGAAAAATTTTTTTGCAGACAAGAAAATTTTACCTTTTCCTGAGACCACCGCATTGGGTGCTCTCTCAAGGTATGTTTCCACACCTAAAAAGGATTATGTTCCCAGTAATTTTCATTTCGGGATGCTACCACCACTTAGCAAAAAAATTCGCTCTAAAAAGGATAGGAAGATAGCATTGAGCAAAAGGGCTTTAAAGGATTTAGAGGATTATTTAGTTAAAAATAGTTAAAAAAACCTTTAACTTTTCTGTTCTGTTATATGTAGTAGAAATATTGAAGTTTGTATTCTTGGGTGACGCCAGATTTTGTATTTTGTTGTTGGTAAGTGCACAAATTCGCTCTGTTGAGCACCTCAATAGACATTTTAATGTTGCTTAATTTGTAGGTTTTATTGTATATTCTGTTAATAAACAGTAAAGATAAAGCGAGATATTCGAAGGTGCAAGGGTTTTGCCCCTGCATTTTGTTCGAAAGGATTTTTCATAGGAATTGGTTATTATGTTACGATTAAATGATGCAATAATGAAATTTGAGCAGTATCTTATAAATGAGAGGCAGTGCAGTCAGCATACCGTTAAATCGTATTTGAATGATTTGAATGATTTAGTTTTGTATCTTGAGGATGAAAATATAATGCTTAATAAAATAGATTATTTCATGCTCAGAGGGTTTGTGGCTTTTTTGCATGAGAAGGGGCTTGCTAGAGGAAGTATTGAAAGAAAGATTGCCTCGTTGCGTTCATTTTTCAAGTTTCTCATAAAGCGTGGATTTATTGAAGATAATCCGGCAAGGATGTTAAAGTTCCCAAAAAAAGATAAAAAACTTTTAACGGTATTTGATATAGACTCTATTTTCAATTTGCTTGAATTGCCTGATAAAAGCAAGCCCATAGGATTGAGAGATGCGCTGATTTTGGAGTTTCTTTACGGAACAGGAGTAAGGGTTTCAGAATTGGTGGGAATAAAAGTGGATGATATCGATTTTAGTGGTAAAAGGGTGCGTATTTATGGAAAAGGTAAAAAGATGAGAATAATTCCATTATCGGACTATATACTTGAGTTATTATCAAAATATTTGAGTGAAAGGGAGAGAATAGCAGTAAAAAGAATGGTGAAAACAGATAAGGTTTTTATAAACAGACTTGGTACCGGGCTTACGGATCGCTCTGTAAGAAGGATTGTGGATAAATATTTGAAGATAGCAGGATTGCCGCTAAACTATAGTCCTCACTCATTCAGACATACATTTGCTACTCATCTTCTGGAAAACGGTGCGGATTTGAGGACAATACAAAAACTGCTTGGGCATTCCAGCCTTTCCACAACGCAAAAGTATACTCATCTCAATTTGAGTGAGATTTTAAAAGTATATGATAAAACTCATCCTATGAGTAAAGGTGAAATATAAATGAGAAGAGTTACAAAGGAAATTACACTTGGAAATTTGAAGATAGGCGGGAAAAATCCCATTACCGTCCAATCAATGACAAATACGGATACCAGAGATGTAGAGAGCACTCTGGCGCAAATTAAAAGACTTGAAGAGGTAGGGTGCGAGATTATAAGAGTGGCCGTGGTAGATGAAGAAGCTGCAAGATGTATCAAAAGAATAAAAGATGCCATAAAAATACCTTTGATAGCTGATATACATTTTGATTACAGGCTTGCTATTCTATCTATGGAAAATGGTGCAGATGGTATCAGAATAAATCCTGGAAATATTGGTAGCGAAGATAAAGTGAGAAAGGTTATTGATGCGGCAAAAATACATAGTGTTGCTATTAGGATAGGGGTGAATTCCGGGTCATTGGAAAAAGGATTTAGGGAAAAGTATGGGGTTTGTGCCAAGGCAATGGTGGAATCTGCTCTTAAATATATGCGCTTCTTTGAAAAGGAGCGTTTTTACAATATGAAGTTTTCATTAAAAGGTAGTGATGTTGTGACTACCATTGAGGCATACAGAGAATTTTCAACAATATCAGATTATCCGCTTCATCTTGGAGTAACAGAAGCGGGTACGCTTTTTTCAGGTACTGTAAAATCAGCTGTAGGAATAGGGGCCCTTCTTGCAGAAGGGATAGGGGATACAATTCGGGTATCACTTACCGCTGATCCCGTTGAAGAAGTCAAGGTAGGTTTTGAGATTTTAAAAGCTCTCGGACTACGTGATAGAGGTGCTGAAATTATATCATGTCCTACCTGTGGTAGATGTGAAATAGATTTGATGGATTTGGTATCTAAAGTGGAAAATGAACTCGCTAAACTTGATAAAAAGGTGACTGTTGCAGTTATGGGGTGTGTGGTAAATGGGCCTGGTGAGGCAAGAGAAGCTGATTATGGGATTGCTGGTGGCAGAGGGGTAGGTATAATCTTTAAAAAGGGCAGAGTTTTAAAAAAGGTTAAAGAGGAAGAACTTTTAGAGGAGTTTTTAAAAATTATAAAAGAGGAAATAAATTAAAGAATAGTTCAATGTTCAACGTTTGATGGTTAGAGATTGGAATAATGGGAGAGTAGGTTGCGTAAAAATATTTTTACGCAACCTTATGATGAATAGTTGTGATTTGTAAAAATGGATTTTAGAGTTAAAAATTGTTTGAAGTTTAATATTTAAAAACATTGAACGTTGAACTAAGAACTAATTCGTGTAGGGTGAGTATTGTGATAAGTGTAGAGAATTTGAGTAAAACATTTGGGGATAAAGTTCTTTTTGATTCAATATCGTTTACCATTGGTAGTGGTGAGAAAGTTGGGCTTGTGGGAAGAAACGGGGAAGGAAAGACCACCCTTTTCAGGATAATTACAGGAGAAGAAGAGCCTGATACGGGTAGAGTAAATATTCCTAAAAATTATAAAATTGGTTATTTAAAGCAGCATCTGGAGTTTACAAAAAGCAATTTGCTTGATGAAGTCTACAGTGAGGTAGAAAGTAATCTGGAAGATAATAGATGGAAGGCAGAAAAGGTATTGTTTGGTTTAGGTTTTACCAAAGAGGACTTACAAAAAAGTCCTCATGATTTTTCTGGTGGTTATCAGGTAAGGATAAATCTTGCAAAAGTTTTGGTGGCAGATTCTGATATGCTTTTGCTTGATGAACCAACAAACTATCTTGATATCTTGTCTATCAGGTGGCTTGCAAGGTTTTTAAAAGAGTGGAGAAAAGAATTTATTTTGATTACCCATGACAGAGGTTTTATGGATGAAGTATGTACCCATATTCTTGGTATTCATAGGAAAAAAGTTAGGAAAATAAAGGGAAATACGGAAAAATATTACCAGCAAGTAGCTTTGGATGATGAACTGTATGAAAAGACAAGACAAAACGTAGAGAAAAGGAAAAAGGAAATTGAGCAGTTTATTTCAAAGTTTAGAGCAAAGGCAAGACAGGCCAATCTTGTTCAATCTAGGCTTAAAACACTTGAAAAGTTGGAAGGAATCGAACAGTTAGAGGAGATTAAAAACCTTAAGTTTCGGTTCAGTTATAAGCCTTTTGAAGGGAAAAACTTGATGCATGTAAAGGATATATCTTTTGGATATTCAAAAGATAAAATATTATTTCAAAACTTATCATTTACAGTGGGGAGTAAGGATAGGATTTGTATTGTAGGACCAAACGGAAAAGGGAAAACGACGTTAATCAAGGTGCTTTCCGGGAAATTGAAACCGTTGCAAGGTGAGATAGTGGTTAACAACGGAGTGGAGCTTGGTGTTTATGAACAGAGTAACATTTCAAGTCTGGTAGATGATAGAAGCATTGAGGAAGAAATTATGTATTCGGCGCCGGAAGTGGACAGGCAGAGAGCAAGGGATATTGCAGGTATTATGATGTTTGGTGGAGATGATGCTTTAAAAAGGATCGGTGTTTTATCAGGTGGAGAAAAAAGTAGGGTAATGCTTGGAAAAGTTATTGCAAAATCTGTAAATTTGCTTATGTTAGACGAGCCCACAAATCATCTGGATATTTATTCCACCGATGCGTTGCTTGAGGCGTTGTTAAAATTTGAAGGTGCCGTTTTGATGGTAACCCACAATGAAACTTTTTTGAGAGAAGTGGCAAATAGGCTAATTGTATTTAAAAAGGACGCAGTTTTTTTGTTTGAAGGAACTTATGATGAGTTTTTAGAAAAGATTGGATGGGATGAAGAGGACTTTGAAAGGGACAGGAAAGAGGAGAAAAATAAACTCTCTAAAAAGGATATTAGGAGACTTAAGGCAGAACTGATTGCCGAGAAGTCAAAGGTACTGAATCCTCTGGCAAGAGAGGTAGAAGAGCTGGAAAAAGCTATAGAAGAAAGTGAAAGTCGTAAAGAGGAGTTGAACAGTTTGATTTTAAAATATTCAGTGGAAGGCAATTTTGATGAGGTTGCTTCTTTTAGCAAGGAATTGAAAAATCTAGAAAAAAATATCGATGAGCTTTACAGTCGATACGAAATCAAACTGAGTGAGCTTGAAGAGAAAGAAATCTATTTTCAAAAAAAATTAGAGCAACTTATCTAAAGTTAATCGATTTTCATTTTCTTCTTATAATATGCAGACAGAGTTAGGTGATATAAACGCAATGAATTTGTATCTAAGTGTGTTTTAAATTGCCGAATTCGTTTGCCAATAAAAAAAGAAGGAAGGTTATATTTATGCAAAGTATGAAAGAATTTGAAAAACTTGGAGTATCAAAAAGTATTATTGAAGCACTTAAAAAGAAGGGATTCGAAGAGCCCACTGATATTCAAAAGCTTGTAATACCAAAAATATTAAATAGTGAAAATGATATCGTTGCTCAGGCGCAGACTGGGACAGGGAAAACAGCTGCTTTTGGAATTCCTGTGATTGAGAAAATTGACAGAAAGAATGAAGGAATTAGTTGTTTGATTTTAACTCCCACCAGAGAACTTGCAAATCAGGTGGCTGAAGAGATAAATTCTTTAAAAGGTAGAAGAAGAATAACCGTTGTTCCGGTTTATGGTGGTCAATCTATGGAGTTGCAATTAAAAAGATTGAGCGGGAACGTGGATATTGTAGTTGGAACACCGGGCAGAATTCTTGATCATTTGAAACGTGGCAGTTTGAAGATTTCTGGTATTGAATATTTCATTCTTGATGAAGCTGATGAAATGTTGAATATGGGGTTTATAGATGACATAAAAACAATATTCCGGTATACGCCTGAAAATAGAAGAGTATTGCTTTTTTCGGCTACAATGCCGAAGGAGATTTTGAATTTAGCTAAAAACTTCATGAAAGGGTATGAAGTTGTCAAAGTAGAGAGTAAACAACTTACCACCGCTTTGACTGAACAGATTTATTTTGAAGTGAATGAGGAAGATAAATTTGAAGCTTTATGTCGTATAAGGGATTTGTATCCGGAATTTTACGGATTGATTTTTTGTAGAACAAAGGTAGATGTGGATAAAGTGGCAAACAAGTTAATTGACAGAGGCTACAATGCCGAAGGATTGCATGGTGATTTGTCCCAGTATCAAAGGGAGAGAATTCTTCATAAGTTTAAGACAAAAAGAGTAAATATGCTCGTGGCCACCGATGTGGCGGCAAGAGGGATAGATATTGGTAATCTTACCCATGTTATTAATTATTCTCTTCCTCAAAATCCCGAAAGCTATGTTCACAGGATTGGTAGAACAGGAAGGGCTGGTAAAAAAGGGATGGCTATTACCTTTGTTACGCCATCGGAGTATAAGAATTTATTGTATATTATGAGGATATCGAATACGAAGATAAAAAAGGAAAAACTGCCCGGTATCGATGAACTGATTCAAAATAAGAAGGAGATGATTAAGCAAGATATTACTTCAATCATTGAAAACGGGGAATATAAAGAATTTGAATTTTTTGCCAAAGAGCTATTGCAAAATTTTGCGCCAGAATCTGTGGTGGCTGCTATGTTGAAATATAGGTTTAGTGATGATTTAGATATTCAAAGTTACAAAGAAATTGAGGAAGTATCAGTCAATAGAAAAGGAAAAACCAGACTTTTTGTGGCAAAGGGTAGGATGGACGGTATGAATGAAACTGATATTAAGAAGTTTATAGCTGATAAATGCAAGGTAGATTTAAAGAAGATTAGGGACGTAAAGGTTTTTGAAAAGTTTTCATTTATTACTGTGCCTTTTGAAGAAGCAGAATATATTTTATCAATCTTTAAAAAGAACAGAAGAGGTAGAAAACCACTGGTAGAGTTGGCAAAAGCTAAATAGTGGCTAGTGAAGAGTGATAAGTGTAGGTGTAAGTGTGGGTGATAAGTACTAAGTTTTAAATGTTAGAACGTTCCAACGTTGGAACGTTCTATTTCCCTCCTTTCCCATCTCCACATTTAGCTTGTCTTTGTATTAACCCCTAGTAGTGTCATTATCATGATTGTAATTTCTTCCCTTTTTGTTAGCATTGTGGTGGCGCTGTTAAGTAACATTTGATTTACAGTGAGTTTTGCAAGCTCCTCTGCTATATCTGTATCCATATGATTTGAGTAAGATGAATTAAGTGCAGTGTTATTTGACGTAATCTGATCCAGGTGGTAGCTCAATACGTTTTCCATACTTCCCACTCTTGAAGCCTCAGTTGAGACCTTTTCAATAATAGAATCGATTAGACTTAATGATTTTTCGCGACTACTGGATGTGGAAACGTCGATGGCATAATCACCATTTACATCCTTTAATCCAAGAGCTTCTGGTGTCATATTTTTGATATATACTTCTAATGGAGTAGTTCCATTGATGTTTAATGGTATTATGGTACTTTTGTTGATTACTGAAATTAATGCACTGTCTACATTTGATTCATCTTTTACTTTTATTAAAAGATTGTTAATTACACCATTGAATTCACCGGTTGAGGATGTATAAATTTTACCATTATAAGTAAAAGAAGCGTCAACTCCTGTGTTAGATACCTCTGTTAAGCCTAAAGTAGATGTGAAATTGCCTGATGAATCGTATATTCTGATTTTTCCTGCGCTTCCCTTTTCTAGCGATTTTATTACAAGATAAGTATTTGAACCTGAAGTAGTTAATGTGGCAGATGCTACATCATTATAACTATTAATTCTATTTACAATATCACTTAATCTATCATTACCATTCCAACTTACAGTAATAGAATTATTTAATCCTTCAATTACAAAAGTACCCCCTGATGTTGAAAGAGAATTATAAGAACCGAAGTCTATTTTCCAAATGTCGCCTTTACCGGGATTTGTTACGTTGAAGGTAAACGTACTTCCTGCAAGTTTTGAATCGGAAAAAGCTGTGAACTGAGAACCAATGGTTGTCCAATTACCCATTGCGTTGTTGTCTTTGTCAAAAACGTTATATTTTAATGTACTACCATCAAAATCTGTTTTTATATAAAAATAGGAGTTCAACATAACATCGGGTGACCATGTAGCATTTGAAATAGCTGGTGATGTTCCTCTGTTGCCTTCTGCATAAGAAACTGTGGCAGATCCGCTGGTTGTATCAAGATAGATTTTATAATTTGCTGAATAAGTGCCACCAGAGCTAATGGTGATGGTTACTCCATCGAGAGTAAAAGGAGTGTCAGTTGTGCTTGAAGTGACGAGAGTACCTGTACTGTTATCGTATACATTAAATGATGAGTTGTCTTGAAATATAATTTCATAACTATTTGATGCTGAAGCAGTACCGGAAGTGCTTACAGTCCCCAAAGTACCTAGTGTGGCCGTGTAATCGGTTGTTGCTGATACTGTGGGGTTTGGTTGCACACTGTTTTGGTATTTATGGTAGCTTGCGCCAGTAATGGTTGAAAGTTCAATAGTAACTGTATCCATTTTATCAAGGGGGTAGGCATTTATGTATGGGGAGCTTGAAGTTACTGTGGCAAGATAATCGCCGTTTAACACCTTTTTTGTATTAAATTCTATTGATGTGGTGATATTGTCTATTTCATCAATGAGGTTGTTGATTTCATTTTGTATAATAGTTCTGTCGTTTGATGTGAGTGTGATATTGCCTGCTTGCACTATTTTTTCACGAATAGTGTTTAGAATATCAAGGAGTCCTGATGAACCGCTCAATGAGTAATCGGCTGTTTGAAACAGTGAGATTCCATCCTGAATATTGTTTAAAAGCGTTTTTTGAGAGTCGATGGCAGCTTTTAATCTCGCTGTGAAACTAATTTCTCCTGGCGAATCACTTGCATTGTTTATTCTTTTGCCAGTAGAAAGTTTTTCAACTGAGCTGTTTACTGCATTTGTTAAGGAATTGATACTGTTTAAAATGCCATTTGCAGGGATAAAGTCTATTTTCATGGACACAACCTCACGGTCACATCCATGTCAAAATTTTCGCATCCCTGCATGTAAGTAATCGACAATAACTTTAAAAACTTTAGTAAATTTTAGCCATTTTTTTATTTTTACCCATCACCCACATTTCCACCCACACTCACACCTACACGAGAAGTTTTCAAAACTATTTGCTTTTTTATTCATCTAATATTAATAATAATTCTGAAAAAAATGAGGTGGTAAAATGTTAAGAAGATTTTTTATATTTCTATTTTTATTGGTTCCCCTAGTGAGTTTTGCAAGATTTGAAAAATTAGTGGGAGAAATAGATGATTTGCTCGCACCTGTAAAAGGGTATGTGGTAGCTGTGGAAGGTGATACGGTTTATACTGATATTAGTAACAAATATCATGTTGTAAAAGGAAAGAAATTGAAAATTTATCGTGAAGGTAGCAAAATAATACATCCAATCACTGGTGAAGTATTAGGTGTTAAACGTGCTTATATTGCTTCTATTGTATTGACTGATGTGTTTGAAAAGTATTCAGTAGGTAAAATAGTAGATAGTAAAAATTCAATTAAAAACGGTGATCTAGTGATTGCAGACACGCCTGTTACGTTAAAGGTGATGTTTAATAATTTTGATAGAAGACTTGAGTTATTACTTAGAGAAGATTTAGCAAAAGCTTCTAATTTTGTAGTTTCAGATAATGGAGAGTACAATTTAAAGTTTTTTCAAGACGATAAAGGTGGTATAACTTATGAGCTTATGCTTAATGATACATTAATTACTAAAAAATATTATGCTGATATAAATAAAACCTTTCTTGTTTCAGATAAGTCTAGACTTCAAACAGTTGATTTACTTATGAGTAATTTAATTAAAAAGGAATATAGGGTAATGAGTGTGGGTGATGTATACGGAGATAAATATGATTATATTGTAGTTGCTACTGATGATTCCGTTGATGTCTATAAATTTGATGGGAAACAGTTTGTATATGTAGATAAAATTAAAGGTGACTTTAGTGAGATAATTTCAATTGAAACAATAGATTTAAACCAAAATGGTAAAGATGAAATATTTATTTCAAATTTGACAAAAACTGGTTCTTTAAAATCCATGATTTATGAATATAGTGGTAAAAGATTTAAATTACTAAAGAAAAGCATACCTTTTATTTTCAGAACTGTTTCAATAAACGGAGAAAAAAGGCTTGTATGTCAAAGGGTAAGTAGAGATGGTTTATTTCTAGGAAATATTTATTTTTATGTATATAATAATTATTATGTTAAAGGTGATAGAATTGATGGTACTGATAAAATTGGAATTTATGGTTTTGGATATGCAGATATTGATAATGACAAATTTAATGAAGTTTTATATGTTAATGATGATTATAATTTGGAAGTATATAAAAATGGTAAAAAGGTTTATGAAAGTACTGAATATTTCAACGAAACACCTTACTATTTCCTTCTAAAAAAAGAAATAGATGAAGCGTCAAATATTATGGAGAATAAAATGACTTTTGATGAGGCTATATCATATAAAAAATATTTTAAAGGTAGATTATTTTTTGACAAGGATGGTAAACTTTATGTTCTAAAAAATAATCCTGTTGCACGATTTTTACCAAACTTTAAAGTATATACAGACTCAAGTATTGCTTCTTATAAGTGGGAAAATAATAGATTGAGAAAATTATGGGAGTCTGACGTTTTTAAACCAGTTATTGTAGATTATTATGTAAAGCATAAATATGGGAAAGATTATGTAATTTTACTTAGAAACGAAAGTGGAGAGTTGTTTGCAAAAACTAGGAGCCAATTTATATATATGGAAATAAAATGATGGTTTGAAATTTGTATTATATTATCTCTTTGGAAATAAAAGATAATTGATAAATTTAGTTGACAGCTAAGTATGAGTATGTTAATAAATAGAAAAAGAATAATATGGAAGGGAGGGATGTTAAAGAAGTTAAGTTATAATCTTTATGAAATTTAAATTAGGCAACAACAAATTTAGAAAATAAAAAACCTACAGGAGGAAGAAGTATGAAGAAGTTTATCGTTGCAATGTTAGTGCTTTTGTTTGCATTTAGTGTTTATGCTGAAGAGCGTTTGAAAATGTATGGTCAGTTGAGAGTAAGAGGATTTTACAAGGAGAATTTTAGCGATTATAATAATGATAATGACTCTGACAAATATTCATATTTTGATCAGAGAGTAAGAGTTGGTTTTAAATTAAAAGTGGCAGACGATGTTTCTGTTAATATAAGAATGGACCTTGCAGAAGATACTTGGGGTGCTAGAGGTCAAAATACAATAAGAACTTCTGCTACTCAGACTAATTATGCATTGCTTGATAAAGCATATGTTGAAGTTAATAAAGATATGTATATGTTAAGATTTGGGCAGCAGTATTTTGGATTTGGTGATGCTATTGTTGTCGACCATATAGGTACAGGTTTCTTATTGAATCTCAAATTGCCTGTAACAGTAACACTTGCATATACAAAAATTGATGAGAGAGCTAAAACAGATGATTATGCTACTAATGATGCTGATAAAGATAAAGATTTATACGGTATTCAAGCAGCTTATAAAACTGATGTGTATGCTGTAAAAGCATTTTATGCAATTATTGATGATAAAGCTTATGATGGTGATAAACCTCAAGCAATTGGTGTTCAAGCTAATTTTAATGTTGGTACAATTGCTATTGATGCCGAATTAGACTATTTCTTCGGGAAAGATGATAATACAAATACAGACTATGTAGGTACACAGCTTTATGTAAATCCTTCAGTTAAGCTTGATGTGGCTACAGTGGGTGCTCATTTATATTATGCAAAAGGTACAGATAAGTCTGATGAAAATCAAATATATGAATTAACAGATTTTGGTTCATTCTTACCAACAGATATAGCTGGTATGAAAGGTGTTCTTGGTATTATTAATGACTATGCTGGTGCAAACGTATTTGCAGTTGATGATAATGCTGGTTCATTAGGTGGTGATCTTTATGCAGTATTTAAACCAATGAAAAACATTACTGCTTACGTTCAAGCTGGTTACTTAACTCCAGAAGAAGACAGTGTAACTCCATTGAATAGTTTAACATTTGCAGGTGGTGGTGTTACATATGGATTTGCAACAAATACTGCAATACAACTTAGTGCTGGTATAGTTAAACCTGATTTTGATGGTAACATTAGCGACGATGTAGCAAAACATGTTTCTATGAGACTTTATACAAACTTCTAATTGTTAATAATGTATCAAATAATGAAAGGGCTGCTTATTGCAGCCCTTTTTTTGTTTTTACCTAATTTAATTCATGCTGATGAATTTAAAGTTATTTACTATAGAGACTGTGATTATTTTGTTGCAAAAGGTAAAAACACATACTGTATGTTTGAACCAGTCCAGGGTGTATATCCATGGGAATCTAAGAAGTTTGATTTAAAGATAATTAAAAATAAAAAAGCATACGAAATTAAATATAAAAATTATAATAAAAAATCCAAGATTTATCTTAAAATATGTGATAAAATTGATAAAGTAATTGATGCATATATTAGTTTGTGTAGAAAGAGATGAATTTTTATGAGGAATGAAATAATTTTAATTCTTTTGAGTATATTTTTATTCAGTTGTAGTTATAGCAATGTAGTCCGTGTTAAGAATTTTTATAGAACACCAAAAACTAGGTTTGAATATACAGATAATTATTTGATTTTAAAAAATCTTTCTCAAGATGGTAGAATGTATATTGAGTTGCAAATAATAAATAATGATAAAGTTGTTGCAAATTACATTAAATACTTAGATTATCAAGAAATCTCAAAAATTAAGGTTAGTTTAGATGAGTATTGTGTCAATTATCGTGAGAAATTATTAAATACATTTGATGATGATTATTTTAATTTTGGAACCATTTGTTTTAATTCAAATTAGACAGATATCGTTTGTTTTCTTTTTTTGTGAAAAGATTGGTGGAGTCGAGATAATCCAGTATTGCGATTAATGTTTTTCTTGGTGCGTTTAGGATAGATTTTATGTTTTTTATGTCAATATAGCCATCTTTTTTTGCAAGATCGATTGCAGAAGTTATAATTTTATCCAGTGTATATGTTGGGATGTATATATTTTCAGAAATTTTTTTGATTTTTTCACGATTTTGCAAAAACTGAAGTATTTTTTCAGCTTTTTGTCTTTTTATATTTAATTTTTCAGAAATATTAGCAGTATTTGTAATAGAAAGATCTTCTTTCATTAAAGATAAGACATTATCTGCAAGCTTTTCAAACTCTGATTGTTCTTTTTTTTGTACTATACTGCCTACAAAAAAATAATTTCCATCTTTTAAGTTTGTTTTTAGTTTTGAAATAATTTTTTCTTTTAATAATTGTGGCAAATTTTTGAATGAATTTATTGAATTTAGATCTATCTTATTATTATTTTTAAGCAGGTTTAAGGCTTCTTGAATAATATTTGATAATAACGATTCAGGATAGATTATATTAGAAAATGTATTTAACTTTAAAATACTTAATAGATGAATAAATTCTTTTTTAGGAATGTGAAAAAGTTGATGTAAGTTCTTAAAGGGATAGTAAGATTGCTGTGTAATTAGAAAATCAAGAGCAGATTTGAGGTTATTATCATCAATATATTTAAGAAAAGTAAGTAAGTCATTTTTTTGTAAATTTAGCTTGTCACAAAACAATACTGTTAAACCTGCAACAGTAATTTGCGGAGATCCGCTTCTTATTAACATTTTTTCAGTTGGGTAAGTGATTATTTCTTTATCAGGTTTTATTATAGCAAAAGTTGATTCGTCGTTTTTAATTTCCTTTTTATCAAGAAGAATGATTTTAGCATAAAAAAAGTCAGTACCATAAAAAATAAGATATTTTTTGTTTGATTTGATGGTGAATTCAGAGTTAAGCTTTTTAAAGATCTTTATTTTTGCATAAAATATGTTAGTAGAATAATAATCCCCTTTGTGAATAACGTAGCCTCTTGAAAGATCAGATTTTTTTACATCACTCAAATTTAGGGCAGTACGCATGTTAGGTAAAACGTTTGGAACTACATCATTGTGATTGTGAATAGATTTAACTTTTGAGAGAAAATTTATTGGAAAAATGGTGACTGTTTCACCTTGTTTTAAACTACCAAAGTTTGTGGTCCCAGTAACAATGGTACCATGACCTTTTAAAGAAAAAACTCTATCAATGTGCATTAAAAAAGGAAAGTCTAATCTGTTATCTTCATATTTTTTAGCATAATTTACAATTTTGTTTTTAATAATATTTATTGAATCAAATTGTTTGATTGAGGTTGGGACTATTTCAACATTTTTAAAGTTATAATTCGTAAGGAATGTCTCAATTTCAGCTATTCTATGCCTAACAGTAGATTTGTCTACAAGATCAATTTTATTAAGTGCAATTATAAGATTTTCAACATTTAGGTAATCGATTATATTGCAATGTTCAATAGTTTGAGCCTTGATCCCCTCCTTGGCATCAATTACTAAGAGACAGATATTAAAATTAGTAGCTCCAGCTATCATATTTTTGACTAAAGCTTCGTGACCTGGGACATCGATAAAAGATATTATCAAGTCATCAGTTTTGAGATGAGCAAAACCAAGGTCTATAGTAATCCCTCTAGTTTTTTCTTCCTTTAATCTATCTGGGTCTGTTCCTGTTATGGCTTTGACAATAGATGACTTGCCGTGATCAATGTGACCAGCTGTGCCTACGATAACTGATTTGTAGCCCATACTAGTGCGTCCTTAATCAAAACAAATTCATCTTCAAATATAGTGCGAACGTCAAGAATAACTTTATTATCTAACAATCTTACAATGATAGGGATGTGGTATTTTCGTAAAAAATTTTCAATTTTATTCATGTCAATTTTTTTGGACTTGCAAATAACAGCATAAGATTTAATCTCATGCATAGGACAGCTACCGCCGCCTGTATAACTAATAATTTCTCTTATTTCAAAATCAAAATGATCAGATAGATGACGGTTTAGAATTCTTTTTAACTTTTTTGCTTTTTTTAATAAATCGGATAAAGGGGTGCCTAGAAGATTTACGGATTTTACTTTATTATAGTTATTTGTTAAATAAGCCTTTAAAGTTTCTTGAAGAAGAGATAAAGTAATTTTATCTACACGAAGCATTCGCAAAAGCTGATTTTTCTTTAATTTTTCGATTAATTTCTTTTTTCCTATAATAATTCCTGCTTGCACAGATCCAAAAAGTTTATCTCCACTACAACTAACTAAGTCATAGCCATAATTATAAATCTCAGACAAAGTTGGCTCATTACAACCAATACCAGGTATAATACTTCCGCTTCCAAGATCACAATAAGATAATAGACCGAATTTTTGAGCAATCTTGGGGATTTCTCTGTATGGCACTTCGTCAGTAAAACCTATTATTGCATAATTGCTTTTGTGAATTTTTATAATCATTGTTGTATCTTCATCAATTGCATTTTCATAATCACTAATTTTTGTTTTGTTGGTTGTGCCTACTTCCTTTAAAATTGCGCCACTATTTGCAATAACTTCTGGTATTCTGAAACTGCCTCCAATTTCCACTAATTCTCCGCGAGAAATGATAACATTTTTCCCTCTATTGAAAGTATTATTTATAAGGAAAACGGCTGCAGCATTATTGTTTACAACCAGAGCATCTTCGCAGTTTGTAATTATCTTTAAATATTCCACAACATGATGATATCTTTCACCTCGCACTCCTTTTTCAAGGTCATATTCAAGATTGGAATATCTTGAAACAATATCTTTAATATTGTGAATAAAATCTTCAGATAGGGGAGCTCTACCAAGATTTGTGTGAAGAACTATTCCTGTAGCATTTACTACTCTTTTAAGTGAGCCACTTATAAGCTCGTTATATCTTTTTTCGATATTTTTAATAAGTAATTGTTCGTCTATTTTATGAATTTTGTTCTCAGCAATAAGTTTTCTAAGATTGTTTAATTCTTGATCAATTGCATAATTTAATATTGTTTTTGCATAATCATCATTAAATAATGATAAAAGCTTATCTTTTTTGGGTATATCTCTAAATAAAGTCATATTCTATTATATTAATTAATTTATTCTAATGCGTTAGTATTTATTGCTAGTTTTCCAAGAGAGGCAATATCTCCAACGGCTATTTCTAAGTTGCTTTTTATAATTTTTGTAGTAAGAAAATCTCCATTTTTAAAGATAATTTGAGCTTCACCTGCTTTAATAATTCTTTTGTAATTATCTTCAGTAACTTGCTTGAAAATATTATATATGTCACCAACTTTTGCAGTATTATTTTTTTCATAAATAATGGCGCTGTTGCCTTGGCCAGCAAATTGTATATTGTCTGTTAAATATATAACTTTTCCGTTACTGTTACTTTGAATAATCTTAAAAGTATTTGGGATTGTTGCTTTAAATTCAGTACCATGTTCACAAAGGAAATTTTTACTTATAGGCTCAAATGACTTATTAATTACTACTAAAGCAGTACCGTCAAATTCTTTTGTTTTTATAGTACCATATCCAACAACTTTTAATAAATAACCATAATTCTCATATTTACCAGAGCTTCTGTAAATTATAATGTTATCATTTAATTTGAAATCTAAATCAGATTTTACACGAATAATATTCCCTGTTGAGGCATAATATTTACCTTCTTCCACTGCAATAATCTGGCAGTCAGGTATTTTTTTTGAGATAAATTCAAAATCGTTTAATTTAATATTTTTTAAAGAATAAAATATTTTTGTAAATGATTTATCGTATAAGTTTTTATCTGATATTTTATGTTTAGGTTTTGTAAGTTTTATATTATTGTTTAAAAGAATTTTTTCAAATTTACCACTTAAAATTGGTATGTATATTTTTTGTTTTGGATATATTAAATCAGGATTATTAATGGTGACATTGTATTTCCAAATTAATGGCCACTTAAAATTGTCATTATAAAATTTTTTGGATATATCCCAGAGAGTATCACCCTTTTGAATCATATATTCTTTAGCAAATAATGGTAATGAAAGAATTAAAATTAGAAACGTAGTTAGTAACTTTTTAATCATAAGATGCTCCTAATTCAGACAATTTTTGTTTTGCAAGAGTTGCAGCTCTTGTGCCTGGATAATTATTTATCAATGTGTTGAGCACATTGATTGCATTTTTTTGATCTCCTATTTCTAGGTATGAATAACCAAGTTTTAAAAAAGCATCAGGTACTTTATTACCTTGAGGATATTTTTTTATGAGTTCTTTTAAAGTATCAATAGCTTTTAAATAATCTTTTTGGCTATAATAGATTTCGCCAATCCAATAAAGAGCATTATCTGATAAATCATCATTGGGAAATTTCTTTAAAAACTCGTTAAATTTATTAAGACTTTCGAAATATTTACCCTTCATAAAAAGTTCATAAGCATAAGAATAAAGAGAAGTTTTATCAGTAGTATCATCTTCAATAATTATAATTTCTGATGTATCTTGAGGTTTAGGAGCAATAGATGAAGATGATGGTGGTGTTTGTGGTGTGTGGGGTTTGTTGAATGTCAATTTCTTTTTAAGATTTTCTAGTTCATAATTATAGTTGTTTAATTCATTTTTCAACTTTTCTATTGCTTGAGAGTTTACTTTGATATTTTCATTATTTACGTTTATTTTCCTGTCGAGCTCTTGAACATTTAGTTGTAATTCAGCAATGGATTTTTGAAGAGTTATTATATCTTCGTTGATGTTAGAAATTGATTTTTTTATTATTTCATTATTTTGAGCACATGCGAATGTTAAAATAACTACAGGAAATAAGAATAATGACTTTTTAATTCTCATAAGTCCCCCTCTTTTATTAAATATTTATCTATTGTAGTGATTAATATTCCTAGATCAGGTTTTCCTATAAAATTGTTTGCTCCAATACTAAGGACCTTTCTTTCATTTTCTTCACTTGCTAAAGATGAAAACACAATAATTGGTAATTCTTTGAGTTTCATTTTTTCTCTAATGGTTCTTATTATAAAAGTACCGTCTGCTTCTGGCATTTCAAGATCAGTAATTATTAAATCTGGTAATTTTTTTGTAATTTCGTGTAATAGCTTATTACCATTTTCAAAGTCGATAACATTATAACCAGCTTCTAGGAGAGAATTTTTTAATAATCGTCTGATAACTATAGAATCTTCTGCAAGAAAAATTGTTTTTTTGTTGCGTAGGTTGTATTTTGATTGATCAATTTCTATATGTTCCATTTTTGTGTTTGGATTGATTTCAGATGCTATTTTTTCAAAATCTAATAATTGAATAAGTCTATTATCAATTTGTATCACGCCTAAAACAGAATCGGCGAGTCTAAAGTCTGCTATGGTAGAATAATCTTTAATATCGGCCCATGTTACTCGATGAATTCTATTCATATTATCGACTACAAATCCGTTGTATTGATGGTTAAAATAAGTAATTATAACTTTAGCAGTCTTTGGGTTAAAGTCTTGTTTAAGGTTTAACCAGTGTGCTAAGTTGATTATAGGGATTACTTTATTTCTTATATTGGCTGTACCTATTACAGAAGGGTGAGCATTAGGTAGTTTTATCACATCTGGGTATCTTATAATTTCACGTACTTTTGCAACATTGATTCCAAAATAATATTTTTTATCAGCTTCGATTAAAAATTCCACAACTTCAAATTCGTTTGTCCCCACTTCTAATAGTATATCATGGTTTAGTGCCATTTTTGCCACCTTCAAAAAATACTGATATAATATGTTAGCATAACATATTTGCAGATTCAAGTTTAATAACTTGACAAATAATGAAAAGTTAATTATAAAACCTAACCTACGCCGGAGTGGTGGAACTGGTAGACGCGCTGGACTCAAAATCCAGTGGGAATCAATCCCGTGGGGGTTCGAGTCCCCCCTCCGGCATTCCTTTATATTCCATTAACTTACGTTAAAATCCAGAAAATCCTTAAAATAAGCGGTTTCCAGAGCATCCCCTGTCCGTATTCGTCCAGAAAAATCCATCTGAAACCAGTAAAAAAGTGGGTAACAGATTGGGTAACGATAATATTAAGTTCCTTCGTTACCCAATTAAAAAAAATATCCAAAATTCCCAATTTTACATTGACTCACTCCTTTCATCTGTATGCGGCAGAAAAAAGTGATGAAAGGAGGACAGTATGAAAAGAATCACCGATGCTACCTTAAAAGCAGCAAAACCACGAAAAAGAAGTTACCGTATTAACGCAGGTGAAAAACTTTTTTTGGAAGTGAGACCAACCGGTAAAAAATATTGGCGTTTCCGCTATCGTACCAATAACGGAAAAGATACTTTTAAATCTCTTGGGGAATACCCTTATATTACTTTATCTGAAGCAAGAAAAAAAGCAGAAGAATTAAATGAAAAATTAAAAAAAGGACTTCCTATTGAAGAAGAAAAACACACTTTTGAGGACTTATTTAATGAATGGTTAGAACTTAACAAATCAAAATATAACCCATCCACATTAAAAACCAAATTATCTATTTATGAAAGAGATATTAAGCCATACATTGGCAATATGGATATCAAAGATATAACCTCTGTAATGATAATAAATTGTCTTAAGAAAATTGCAGCCAGAGGTGCACTGGTGACAATGGAAAAAGCTAAAACAATTATTCATTATGTATATGAAATAGCGATTTCTAAAAATATAGTAACCTCTGATCCTACCACTTCAATTAATTCTGCATTACCAAAAAGGGAGGAAAAAAATTATCCTGCTATAATTGCCCCTAAAAAATTGAGAAAATTTTTGATTGATCTTGATAATTATCCAGGTCATTATTTTACAAAACTTGCCTTAAAGTTTTTAGTCACTACCTTTGTGAGACCAGGTATGGTTAGGTCGTTGGAATGGTGTGATATTGAAATTGACAAGAAACTCTGGTTTGTGCCTGCTGAAAAGATGAAAAATAAAAGAGAGCATATTGTCCCATTGTCAGATCAGACAATTGAAATACTGCAGGAAGTTTATAAAATTACAAGTGACTGCAACTATGTGTTTCCCTCTCCTATAAATTTTAGTAAAATGATGAGCGAAAATACCTTAAATCAAGCCTTACGGCGAATGGAATATACAAATGAAGAAGTAGTAAGCCACTCCTTCAGACAAACTGCGTCAACATTGCTGAATGAAATGGGATGGCCACCTCATGTAATAGAAAAACAATTGGCACACGAAGATAAAAATAAGGTAAGACGTGCTTATAATAAAGCAGAATATCTTGAAATCAGGAAAGAGATGATGCAGTTTTGGGCCGATTATTTGGATGAGCTTAAAAGTGCCGAAAAACCCTTTCTAAAAAGAATAAAAGGTTCCAATAGTTTTATCTTAAACATTGAAACAGAATACGTATCCGCTTAGGCGGATACGTATTTTAAAAAACCAAATCAAGCTGTTGCCGCATATTCTGCATTTTCGATAAGTTTCAAAATATCGCTTAACTTCCAAAAACTGCTTCGTCCGAACTTCACAGGCGGTGGAAAAATCCCTCTTTTAATACCCTCATACCATGTGGACTTTGATACAGGAATCATCTTAAGTACTTCCGATAATCTTAAAAGCCTGTCTTGTACCATAAATCCCTCCTTATTTTCTTTTTCGCCCCCTCTTCAAAAAAAGAGGACAATAATAATAAAAAAAGGAGTCAATGTAATTTTTAAATATTTCGCATAAATTTTTGAAATTTTTTTAGAATTTGAAGTCACTGTTTATTACTACTTGCTTTACAGAATGAAAATTTATTGTAGCACTTTGAAAAGTAGTTATTAGCTTTTGAGAATCTATGTTTAAATGCTCTGGTAAAAAAATTTCACTACCACCATTGTCATTAAATTTTTCCGTTATTTTTAGCCCAGTATTCAATAGAAACGAATCTTCTGTTCTTCTTTTACTTTTTAAAATTGTACTCTTTAATATCCTATCAAATTTTAATGCATCTTTATAACTTGTA
>NZ_JAQNCS010000008.1:0-108940 GCF_049472655.1 Deferribacter abyssi | reverse complement strand
ATTAACATCCTAGAAAAATTTCTGGAAAAGTTGAGAAATTTTGGGTATATTTTAAGTTTAATTTAACAGAAATTAGGTGAGGGATGAAGTTTAAAAGGTTGATATTAAATGGATTTAAATCTTTCGTAGATAAAACAGTTATTGATTTTCCAGAAGGTATTACGTGTGTAGTAGGTCCTAATGGTAGTGGTAAAAGTAATATATTGGATGCTATTAGGTGGGTTTTTGGCGAGCAGAGCCCTAAGGAGTTACGTGGCAATAATATGGAAGATGTCATTTTTGCGGGTAGTGAAAATAGGAAACCAGCAGGTTTTTGTGAAGTAACTTTGGTTATTTCTGATGTCTCTGAGGAGATAACTGAGAAGTGGGGTACACTATCAGAAATATCAATCTCAAGGAAATTTTATAGAACAGGTGAACGTGAATATCTCATTAATGGCAGGAAATGTAGGTTAAAAGATATTAAGGAGCTTTTTTATGATACTGGGATTGGAGCAAGGAGCATATCAATTATTGAACAGGGGAGAGTGGAAAAAATAATTCAAGCATCGCCTGAAGAGTTGCGATTATTTTTTGATGAAGTAGCAGGAGTGACAAAATTTAAGGAAAGAAAAAAGGAGGCTTTAAACAGGCTCTCTCATACAAGAGAGAATTTGCTTCGTCTTGCTGATATTCTTAGTGAAGTAGAAAAAAATAAAAATATTTTGGAAATACAGGTTAAAAAACTGGAAAGATACAGAGAAATAAAACAGAGGCTGGATTTTTTAGAAAAAGAATATTTATCAAACAATTTTATTAAGGTTAAATCTAACTATACAAAACTACTAAATGACTTAAATGATATAAAAGTTAGTTTGAGTACAAAGAAAAATGAATTGCGTATTTTGGAAAGTGAACTGAAAGTTAATAAGAGTTTGTTGGCAGAAAAAAGAGAATCCTATTCTAAGGTTACAGAGACAATTATTGAATTGAATAACAGTGCTTCGAAAGTAGATAATGATATTGCCATTTTAAAGAACAATATTGAAGGTGCTAGCAAAAGGAAAGAGGGGCTAAAACGGGAGATTCAAGAGGGTGAGGAGCGACTAAAAGAGCTAAGTTACAAGAAAAATGATATTTTAAAACAAGTTGATGATATAGAAAAAAGCCGTAAACAACTTTCTTTTCAGATTAAGGAGAAAGAAGAGGTTATTGAAGAATTTAAATTAAAAATAGAAACATTAAAAGATGAACTGGATGAGTTTGATAGCCAGTTTTTGGATTTGAATGATGCAATTACCGAAAAAAGGAATCAAATAATTAAGCTTGAGGCTGAGATTGATTCTGCAAAACGTCAAATAAAAGGGAAGGATACGGAGTTTTCTGGATTACTAGAAGAGCTGAATAAAAATAAGGAAAGAATAAACTTTCTTGAAAAACAACTTTATGATATTAAAGAAGACAAAAATATATTTGAGGAAAAATTGGGGTTGATTCAAAATGAATTATTTGTTGTTGAGGAAGATATTAATCAACTTAGTGATAAGATAAAAGAAAAGACGATTTTGAAAAAATCACTTGAAAAAGAACTGAAGATTCTAACGTCACAATTAGACAAATATACTTTTGGGCAAGATAAAGTAAGTTCTCATCTTAAGAAGATTCAGAAAGGTTATATTACAGATTTTATTAAACTAATGGATGATGATGTTAAACTTGAGTTTGGTGATATAGTAGTTTTTGCTGATGAGGATAAGGATAACGTGTTTGAGCTTATTGAGAAGATGCAAAATGGAATTAGATTTACGTTTATTTCAATGTTGGAGGAAATTGAGAAGAATATTATAGGTCTGAATTCTCAGAAAATTAGTGAGTCTCTTATATGTGTTAATAAGATATACAGGAAAATGGGTAGAGATGATAAATCTATAATGATTAAGGAAATTAGAGATAGGATTTTTCAGGTTGAAAATGAAATAAAGCAGGTCAGTACTGCTGTTTATACTATGGGTAAAGATTTAGAAGAGAAACAGAGAAAACTTGAGACTCTAAAGCTTGAACAAGAGAAGTTTACTAAAATTATTAATGAAAAAAGCTTGGTATATGAAAGAAAATCTGCAGAACTCTTAAATGTTAAAAAATATATAGAAAAAGCAGAGAAGTCTATTGAGGTAGTTGAAAAAGAAAAGGAAATTTTGCAAAACTCCATTGATGCTGCAGAGAAAGAGATTTTAGAGTTAAAGAGTGATATTGAGGCAAAAGCTGAAAGATTAAGAGATATTGAGAATCATAAAGATGACATTGAAGGTGAGCTAGAGTTTTATGAAGAGAAAATTGATTTAGAAAAAAATGAGTTAACAGATTTACTTGTAGAGAAAAGAGGCTTAGATGAATCTTATAACTCTTTAAACAGGGAATTACGTCATTTTGAAAAAGAATTAAATACAACGTTGAATCAGATTAAAACAAAGCAGGAACGATTAAAAAAACTTTTGACTGTAGATATTACAAACTGGGAAGAGAGCTTGAAAGAGAAAATGGAGAAAAAATTACTGTTGGAAAAAGAAAAACATAATATTTTAATACAAAAAAATATATTGGAAGCTGAAATTAATGATTTGGATCAAAATGTTAATGTAAGCGAGACATTAATTGCTAAAAAGAGGGGAGAGATTGAGACAATTGAAAGAGAAGTATACGATATCGAAATCAAACTTGCCGGTTTACAGAGTAAATTGTCAAATATAAGAGATCAATTTTATAATAGCTTTGAGGCTAATATTGAAGCAGAGTTTAAGAAATTTATTAATGATAATTTTAGCTTAAAAAAGAACAGGGATGAATATAATCAATTAAAAGAAGAAGTTGAAAATTTGGGGCCATTAAATATGGCAGCAGAGGATGAATACAAATCATTAGTTGAGCGTTATGAGTTTTTGAGTAAGCAAAAAGAAGATCTTGAAAAATCTATTGAGAGTATTCAAAATTTGATCAATGAAATTGATGAGACTACTGTAAATAGATTTAAAACCACTTTTGAACAAGTACGCCAAAATTTTCAGGATGTGTTTAAAATCCTTTTTGGTGATGGTAAAGCTGAATTGAAATTAACTCAGCCGGAAAATATTCTTGAAACGGGTGTTGAAATTTTTGTTCAACCACCAGGCAAAAAATTGACAAACATGAATTTATTATCTGGTGGAGAAAAAGCTATGACTGCCTGCACACTTCTTTTTGCCATGTTTTTATATAAACCTACGCCGTTTTGTTTTCTTGATGAAGTAGACGCTCCACTTGATGAGACAAATATAGGTAGGTTTTTAAAGATTGTAAGAAAATTATCAAAAGATACTCAGTTTGTCATTATAACTCATAATCAAAAAACAATGAGCGATGCTGATTCTCTTTATGGAATAACAATGGAAGAGCCTGGGGTTTCAAAAGTTCTATCTGTAAAAATGGAGAATATTTAAATTTGTAATTAATGTTTTTGGAAAAAATAATTAGGATAAGTTTTAAATAAAGAAAGGAAAAAGTATTAAGGAGTAGAGGTTATGGGTTTTTTTAATATTTTTAAGAAGAAGAAATCTGAAAAAATAGAGGAGAAAAAAACTGAAGTTCTAGAGTCTGAAGAATTATTAGATGAAAATGTAGAGGATAAGGGAGATTCTCATTCTGAAGAGTTGATAAAAGCTTTTGAAAGAGATGTTGTTCAAGAAATAGATACATCAAAAAATGAAGATGAGAGCCAATCTTTTTTTAAACGCTTAAAGAAAGGTTTAAGTAAAACTTCTGATAAGCTTGTTGGTGGAATTGAGACCATATTTTTAGGTAAAAAAGAGATAGATGAAGATTTATTAGAAGAATTGGAAGAATTATTTGTTACTTCAGATGTGGGAGTTAACACTACTTTGAAAATTATCGATGAGGTTAGAGAAGAAGTTTCTAGAAAAGTTTTAAAAAATCCAGAGGAACTGAAAAATTCAATTAAAAGTAAGATTTTAAATATTTTGAGTTTGGATAATTCTTTGAAACAGGTCGATGAAAAACCATACGTTATACTTGTAGTAGGAGTAAATGGGGTAGGTAAAACTACTACTATAGCAAAACTTGCAAAAATGTTTAAGGATAATGGGTTGAAGACCGTTTTGGCTGCTGGAGACACGTTTAGAGCTGCGGCTATTGATCAGTTGCAAGTTTGGGCTGATAGAGTGGGGGTGCATTTGATAAAACAGAAAGAAGGCAGTGATCCAGCTGCAGTTATTTATGATGCTGTAGTATCTGCTAAGTCAAAAGGTGTTGATGTGTTGATTGCCGATACAGCAGGAAGACTACATACAAAGTTTAATCTTATGAATGAACTTAAAAAAATTGTTAGAGTTATAAAAAAAGAGATACCTGAAGCTCCACATGAGATATTGTTGGTTTTAGACGCAACATCAGGTCAAAACGCTGTTAATCAAGCAAAGATTTTTAGTGAAGCTGTGGGTGTTACTGGGATCGTACTTACAAAACTTGACGGGACTGCTAAAGGTGGAGTGATTGTGGGTATTGTAGATGAGTTAAAAATACCTGTAAAGTTTATTGGGTTTGGTGAAAAGATAGATGATTTAAAGCCTTTTAATGCTCAGACTTTTGTAGATGCTCTTTTTGAGACTAATAGTAGGAATGTCACATAAGTGTTCAGGTGTGATTGAAAAGTGAAGTATATTACTAATTTTGATAGGCAGATTGATAAAAATAGCTTCAACTGGTTATACAAAAGGAGTGATAACTCTGTTTATCCCCCTATAATTGCGAGAGTTGATAATATGTATTATCAGCTAAATAATTATGAATATGAGGGAGGAGATGTTTTTTTGGAAGATTTTGAATCCTTTGAAGATGTTTTATCTTTTTCTACTTCTTTGTATTCTGATATAAGTTTGATTGAGTTGGCAAATATTTTAAAAATTGCAGAAAATTATAAATGTAATATTGATAGAATAAAAATTTTTAAAGAAAAAGGTGTAAAAGGTAAAAGAAATTTTGAGGTTTTAAAGAATATATTGAGCCTTACAGATGAATTTAAAAGTTATATAGTTGTTAAAAAAATAACTTTAAAATACATATCATTATTTTTAAGGTTAGAAGAAAATTTGAAATCAATAGTTTTAGATTATATTAAAAAAGAGACGCCTTCTGTTGGAGATTTTAGAAAATTGCTTAATTTTTTGTATGATTATTCAAGGTTTATTAATATAGATTATTATGACAAAGAATATTTTGAAGAAATAAGAAAAAATAGAAATAAGCAATATTATAACGTCTTGGTTTCTTTAGATCAATTACAGAAATCTTTTGGTAAAGGCATAAAGATTATACCTGTATCAAATTTTGAAACTTGTGAATTTCTATTGAACTTGAAATTTTCAGATACTGAAGAACTTATCATGAAAATAGAAACAATTAAAAATAACAGAGATAAAATTGAATTATTTTTTGAAGAATTAAAGAATTATGATTTATGTTGATAAAGCATCGTTGAATTCACTGCCAGTGAAGGTTATTGAGAGGAAGGGTATCCCTTTTGAGATTATTTCTGAAAAAGATTACAATGATATTGAAGACGTGAAAAGTAATATTTTTATAACTAGTAGTTTAAACAAATTTGTACATCCTTGTCCAGCAACAAAAAATTATAGATGTTGTAATTATCAAGTGGTTGATGCTATAGAAGGTTGTCCTTATGATTGCAAGTATTGTATTTTACAGGTGTATCTTAATCACGAATATATAAAAATATACTCAAATTTAGAGGTTGTTGAAAAAGAGATTTTAGAACTTAATAGTAAAGGCAGATTTAGGCTTGGTACTGGAGAGTTATCAGATAGTTTAGCCCTTGATAACATTTTTGAGTTTTCGAAATTTTATGCTGATATTGTAAATCATCTTGAAAATATACAATTTGAGTTTAAAACAAAATCGAAAAATATCGATAATTTGTTAAATTTAAATCCTAAGAATATTGTTGTATCTTGGAGTTTAAATCCAGATTTTATTATTAAAAGAGAAGAGATTAGAACTACCACATTGTTAGAAAGAATAAATGCTGCAAAGACATGTGCTGAAGCTGGTTTTAAAGTGTCTTTTCATTTTGATCCTTTAATTTATTATGATAATTTTGAAAAAGGGTATGCAGATGTGATTGAAATGCTTTTTGAAAATATACCTGAACGGTCGGTAGAATTTATTAGTGTTTCTACCTTTAGGTTTATTCCTGAATTGTATGAAAGAGTTAGAGAGAAATTTGATGATACGATACTTTTTGAAAATAATTTTATTGTAGCAGGTGATGGAAAAATGAGGTATTTCAAGGGGTTAAGGGTTAGTATGTTAAGGTTTGTCATTGAAAAAATTAGGAGTTATTGGAAGAATGTTTTTATATATTTTTGTATGGAACAAAAAGAAATATGGGATAAGTTGATGAATTTTGATCCTGGTGAGAGGAAGGAGTTTGAAAAAAAATTCCCATGGTATTCTTAAATAACAATTTTATGTTTGTTTATAGTATCCTACAAAAACGAATAAGAAACCTGAAATGGGTCAATGTAATAAGTGATAATTTCAGTAAAAGTTTTGTTATTTGCTGTTAAATTTAATACATTATTGTTAATATGTATTACTTAGGATTATTTTATAGGAGTTATCTGTGGTAAATACTAAAATTGGTGAAGTTGCTGTGTTTGACATCGGTGGTACAAATACTAAGTATGCTGTTTTTAATAATAGAAGAGTAATTTTGAATAAGGAGATTATTAAAACACCCTCAAATTACAATGAATTAATTTCATTGATTCGTGTTAAAACGTTAAAAAGAGTAAATACCGTGGTTTTAGGTTTACCAGCAGTCATTGATTATAATAAAAATAAAATTGTATATGCACCAAATATTGATTATCTCACAAATAAAGATTTGGTAAAAGATTTAGATTTAGGGAATGTTTTAATAGAAAATGATGCTAATCTTGCAGCTATTGGTGAATATTACACCTTTAGAAAAAGTAGTTCAAGTATGCTTATGGTTACTATAGGAACAGGGGTTGGAGGTGGTTTGATTGTTAATGGAAAGCTGCTAAGAACCCAGTTCTCTGTGGCAGAGATAGGACATATAATTATTGAAAATGATGGAAGACCTTGTAGATGTGGTAATAAAGGGTGTTTAGAAACATATTGTGGCAAGAATGGTATACTTAATACCTATGAGATTTTGGGTGGGACAAAAAAAAGTACGTTAAATAAAGTTTATTCTGAAGCTAAACAGGGAAAACTTATAGCTGTATTAACATTTAAACAATTTGCTCATTATCTTTCAATGGGCTTGGTGTCTGTTTTGAATGTTATCTATGTAAACAATATTGTTATTGGCGGAGGGATATCGCATTTCGGTGATATTTTTTTTAAGGATTTAATAAATTTTTTTAATTCAAAAATATATCCTCCTTATAAAAAAAATGTTATAATAAATATTACTAGTTTGAAGAATGATGCAGCCCTTTTGGGAGGATTTTACTATGCACAAAAAAGTAATGCTTTTTTTGTTGATAACAATAACACTATTAGTTCCTAATAATTCTTTAGCAATAAAAATATATTTTGGGAAAATTAGTGAATTAAAAGGTACTCCTTTAATTAATGGCAAGGTAGCTCGTAAAAGAAAAAAAGTGTATGTTGGTGATAAGATTATTACTGATTCTAGATCGTCTTTGTCGATTTTTATGAGAAATAAAACAATTTTTGTTATTTCACCAAATAGTGAAGTTATCCTTAAAAAGACAGACAAGCGTAGTAGTAACACAGAAATTGAATTAAAAAAAGGGAGTATTCGATCTATTGTTTCAAAACTAAAACCAAAGAATAAATACTCTATCTCATCGGCTGGTGCTGTTGCAGGGGTAAAGGGTACTGAGTTTATTGCATATTCAAATAGCGAAGCTTTGTGTGTTTTTACTGATGAAGGTGTGGTAAATATTTTAACGGATAATGGCTCGGTAAGTACAAGGAAGGGTGAAATGACTCAAGCTTCTAAAGGTATCATACCTCTTGAACCTGTAAGGTATGAAGATGATGAAAAACTTAAAGAAATGTTTCAGACGTTACTTTCGATTACAGATTTTAAAATACCAGATGATTTAGAGAAAAGTGAAAGATTGCCTGATATTATTGCTAGATGGAATATCAATTATGCTAGTTATTTGGCTGATGCGAAAAAGTATGATGAGGCTATAAAATCATTGGATTATGCGTATTTATTTGCAAAATCACATGATTTTAAGGCAGAGGCACTATATAAAAAATCTATTATTATGTCAAAATTTATAAATGATTTGAGTTCTGCAAAAAAATATTTATCAAATATCTTAATGAGTTATAAAGATACAATCTATTATGAATATGCCATATTTCAAATGGGATTTATTGCTTATGAACAAAAAGATTATATAAAATGTAAAAAATATTTTAATAAGTATAAAGAAGAATTTCCTAATGGACGTTTTACTTCTACAGTAAATGTTATACTCAATATGATACAGGATAAAAATTAGTTAATATAATATGAACTAGAGAGAAATATGCTGAAAAAAGTTGTTTATTTTTTTATTGCTGCTGCCGTTTCATTTTTTGTTTATTTTTTATATTATAGTCAATTTGATTTTTTGAATAGCATAGATACGAAGTTGGAAGATAGTAAATTCAGATTAAGAGGTTTTAAAAAAGCATCTGACAAAATTCTACTTGTTGCTATTGATGGTAAAAGTATTGATAAATATGGTAGGTGGCCCTGGGATAGAAAATTAATTGCTAATTTGATTGATAGACTAAACGATTATGGTGTTAAAACCATTGCATTGGATATTGTTTTTTCTGAACCATCTACTTTAGAATCAGATGCTGCCTTATCAAAAGCAATTTATAGAGAACAGAACGTAATATTAGGTTATTTTTTTAGGGAAACAATAAGTGAGGGAGAAGCTGAAGCTTCTATGGAGAGATTACCTGATTTTTCAATTGAAAACATAAACTTACTTGAGGATGTAGATAAATTACCTCTTTTATCATTTAAGAGTGCTGAAACAAATATTGATGAAATTGCAGAGGGAGCCTATTCTAAAGGTTTTTTTTCTGTTTTTCCTGATAAAGATGGAATTTTAAGAAGGGTTTATATTGTAGCTGATTTTAATGGTTTTATTATGCCATCATTGGCACTTTCAGCTTTATCTCATTATCTTGATGAAGAAATAATGCTTTATGTGGATAGGTTTGGTATAAACAAATTGTTTTTAGGGAAAAAATCTATTCCGGTAGATATGGATGGAAGTATTCTAGTAAATTTTTATGGACCAAAAGGGGGGATAGTGACTGTTTCAGCTGCTGATGTTATTGAAGGGAAAGTTGAAAAAAATTTATTGAAAGATAAATTGGTTTTCCTTGGAATAACAGAAACTGGTGTTGGTGATTTTCAGGCTACACCTGTTGATTCAAATTTTCCAGGAACGGAAATTCACTGTACATTTGCATCAAATGTTTTACAAAATTTTTTCCTTATTAAGGATAGTAAAACGGTTATGATAGATATTGTTACGATTTTTTTTCTATCTTTTGTTGTTGTTATTATTTCAATTTCTTTTAGAAGAAGTATATATTCGTTTTTAGCTGTACTAATTTTTTCGTTAGGTTATTTTTATTTTAACTTTAAAATGTTTGATGTTTATAATTTACAGCTATCTTCTATTTACCCTTTTTCATCAATAATTTTATCGTTTGTTCTTATAGAAGTGTATAAAAATTTTGTGGTGGAGCAAAAAAGTAAATATCTGAAAAAAGCGTTTAGTAGTTATATTTCTGAGGATCTCGTTGAAGAGATTCTGCAAAATCCTGATAGATTGAAATTGGGTGGTGAAAAGAGAGATATTACAGTTCTTTTTTCAGATATTAGAGGTTTTACAAGCATTTCAGAAGAGTTGGATCCTGAGTCGCTTGTTAGCCTTTTAAATTCTTTTTTGGGACCAGCTACTGAGATTATACTTAAAAATAGAGGTATGCTTGATAAATATATAGGCGATGCAATTATGGCAATTTTTAATGCTCCTTTAAATTTAGAAAATCACTGCGATATGGCTGTAAAATCATCTGTTGAAATTATATCGTTTTTAGAAAGGCTTAATTGTGATTTTAGAAATAAAGGGTGGCCTAATATTGATATAGGTATAGGAATAAATAGTGGAGATGCCGTTGTAGGAAATCTTGGTACTGAACGACGCTTTGACTATACTGCTATTGGTGATACTGTGAATCTAGCAAGTAGATTGGAAGGGCTCAATAAATATTATGGAACAAAAATATTAATTTCTGAGTCTGCTAAGAAACTATTAAATGAAAACTATCCTATAAGGCTTGTTGATACTGTAAGGGTTAAAGGAAAAAATAAACCGGTTGATATTTATGAAGTTGTTGTGAAAGATGTTGATGATGTTTTTTTCAAGCTATACGAGGAAGGTTTGTCATATTATAGATCGTTTAATTTTAATCGAGCCAGAAAGAATTTTTTAATACTTTTGGAAAGATATAAGGATAATCTGGCTGAAGTTTACTTGAAACGTATGGATAGCTTTAAAGGTGACAAGAAAGAGTTTGATTATATAACAACGTTTTATAAAAAATGAGTGCTGGTTGGTTTGTTATGAGCAAGTTTTCATTGTGTATTCACTGTTTACAGTATTAAAGAAATGTCTTTATTATAAAATAATTGTTGACATTATTTTGTTAATGCTATAATATTTATATATGAGAAATATAAAACGTTATAATAATATAGAAACTAGTTATAATTTTTGTAATTTTGAAATTAACTCTAATCAGCTAAATTATCTCGATTTGTTAAAATCGGCTGAAGCTTTGAAAGAAGAAAACAGAAACGTCAAAACTTATAGTTGTAGGGTGAAACCTGATGTTGTGGTTTTGTCAGATGATGATGCTTTTTTAAAGAGATTTGAGGATATATATGACGGGGTTTTTAATGTTTTTTTGATATATATATCAGAAAAGGTGATGAATGATTTTTATACATCAAGTGATTTTGAAATTACTGGTAGATTTCCTGAATATGTTGTTAATGTTAAGATTTTTTCTCCAATAAATCTAGATAAATGTGTATGGTGCGGGAAATGCTATTTGGTATGTCCCGAGCAATGCATTGATTTAGATTTAAATATAGACTTTTCAAAATGTACCTTTTGTGGTGAATGTGAAAAAGTTTGTGAGTTTGATTCTATACATATCAAACAAATAAGAGAATTGAGTATAAATACTTCTTTTATTGTTACTGATAATAATGATTTGAAGGATCAGTTTGCAGATCAAGGGGTTTTATTATTTAGTGCTGACGATATCATTAAGATATTTGAGAAGGTAGGTGAGTATCAGGTTGAAGAACTGGTTATTCATGAAAATAAAGTTTGTCAGTTTTCTCCAAAGCTAAATATTGGTTGCGAACGATGTTTGCAGACATGTAAACACGGCGCATTATATGTTGATGATAACGGTATAAAAATCAACCATCTTTTATGTGTAGGTTGTGGTGGGTGTATATCCGTTTGTCCTACTGGAGCTATGCAAAATGGATATTTAACCGATGAGGTATTTGTAAGGTATTTTCAGATTTTGCAATTGCCAAAAGATGTGGCACTTTTGCTGGGTGATGATGATAATATAAGGAAATTTTTGTGGAGTAATTACAATAAAAATTTTAAAAATAGTTTTCCAGTGCCTGTTGATCCAAAGTTTTTAAATGTTATGCATTATCTCTTTTTGTTTTCTATTGGTGTAGCAAAGTTATATTTACTTAATGATAAGCTTGTTGATAAAAATGAAGTGAAGTTTGTAAATTCATTTATAAGATTTCTTTTTGGTTCTTATCCTTTTATTGAATTTGTTGAAAAATATAGTGATTTTTCTGAAGATAATTATGAAAACCCTTTAAAAACTAAATATGATAATTTTAGTTTTAGTAGTAGAAGGAAAAAGCTTGCTTCAATAATAAGGTTTCTTTATGAAAACTCTGAAAAAAGAAATATTTTATTAAAAGACAATATATTAGATATATTTGGCAACGTATTGTTAGATAAAGATAAATGCACACTATGTCTTGCGTGTGTAAATCACTGCAAGATAGGTGCATTCTTAGCTAAAGATACGGATTTTAGTTTGAATCACAATCCAGCTATCTGTATTCAGTGTAGAATATGTGAAAATGTGTGTCCTGAAGAAGCTATTGAAGTTGCTCCAGGTTTATTGTTGGCGGATGATTTTTTTGAATTAAGCACTTTGAATAAAGACGAACCCATGGTTTGTCCTATGTGTGGTAAAATTTTTGGAAACAAGAAAAGTTATAGTGCTGTTAAAAATAAATTATCTCTAGCAGGTTTATTTGAGTCAAAAGGAAAGTATTTAGACTATTGTGAAACGTGCCGAGTGAAAATGCTTTTTGGAGAGGAGAAAGATGTCTAATGAAATAGATAATACAAGGGTTTTTTTATATGATCTGTTGAAGTCTTTTTTTGCAAATGAACCTGATGAGAAGATTTATTCAGAATGGTTTGCCATTTTTGATAAGCTAAAAAAAGATAATCTTGAGATAAGTGAACAATATGAGAGTATGCTTTCATATTTCTTAGAGGTTTTTAAAAACTATAATCTTGATAAGCTTAAAAATGAGTATTATGAACTTTTTGTTAATCCGTTTAATGATAATCTAATAAATCTTAATGCTTCTTATTATCTTGATGGTAAAAATTTTGGTGAAACTCTTGTTAGTTTAAGGGGGTTTATTTGGGATAAAGGGATTGCAAAGGATGATACTTTGAAAGAACCAGAAGATTCTGTTGTTTTTATGTCTGATGTGATGATTTACATGATAAAAAATATGAAAAATGATGAAGCAAAATATGGGTATAATGTTCAAAAAGACTATTTTGATACATTTCTTGAACCTTTTTTTGATAAGTTTTCTAAGGCTCTCAAGAGTCATGAAACAGCATATTTTTATGCTTGCTGTGGTATGTATTTAGATTTTTTAACTAATTTGGAAAAAAGTTTTTTAAATGAAGTTATTTAAATGGAGGTGTTTATGACTTCTAAGAAAACTAGTAGAAGGGATTTTTTGAAATTAGGTGCTATAACTACGATGGGAGTGATGGCAACTTTAAAAGGAAAAAAGGTTGTTGCGAAAGAAATTCAAGAAAACAGTTCTGAAATATTATATCGTGAAACCGAACATTTTAAAAAGTATTATGAATCTTTGAGAAGCTAAGGAGGTTCAGATGGCTGCAAAAAAACTAAAATCTGTTAAAAGTACTAGTTCAGGAAATCTCATAACTGTGGATAAAAATCCTCAAATTGCTAGAAGGACATTTTTAAAACTAACTGCAACAACAGCTGCTTTTGCTGGTATGTCTTTATCTCCAACTTTTGTAAAAAAAGCAAATGCAACTAAAAATCCTTATCCTAATTCTAAAATAGTTAAGACTATTTGTACTCATTGTGCTGTAGGATGTGGTGTTTATGCTGAGGTTCAAAACGGTGTTTGGGTAAGGCAGGAAATAGCTCAGGATCATCCGATTTCAAGGGGTGCACATTGTTGTAAGGGGGCTGGTGCCATTGATATGGTTACAAGCACAAAAAGACTTAAATATCCCTTGAAAAAAGTAAATGGTAAATGGCAGAAAATAAGTTGGAAACAGGCCTTAGATGAGGTTGCAAATAAACTTCTTGAAATCAGAGAGAAGAATGGTCCAGATGCAGTAATGTGGATTGGTAGTGCTAAAGTTTCTAATGAGATGGCTTACCTGCAGAGAAAACTTGCTGCATTTTGGGGTACAAATAACATAGATCATCAAGCTAGGATTTGTCATTCAACCACAGTTGCTGGTGTGGCAAACACCTGGGGCTATGGTGCTATGACAAATAGTATCAATGATATAAGACACTCAAAATGTGTTTTTATGATAGGATCAAATGCTGCTGAAGCACATCCTGTAGCAATGCAACATATCCTCTATGCAAAAGAAGTGAATAATGCACCAATCATTGTAGTTGATCCAAGATTTACAAAGACTGCTGCTAAAGCTACTGATTATGTAAGGATTCGTTCTGGTACGGATACTGCGTTTGTAATGGGACTAATTAATGTAATTATTCAGAATGGTTGGTATGATAAAGAGTTTGTTAGAACAAGAGTTGCAGGTTTTGAAGAGCTAAAAGAAGTTGCAAAACGTTATACCCCTGAAGAGGTAGAAAGAGTTACCGGTGTACCTGCCAAAGAAGTTGTTAGAATAGCTAAGCTTATTGCAGATAATAGACCTGGTACAGTTATATGGTGTATGGGAGGAACTCAGCATTCTATTGGTAGTAGTAATACAAGGGCATACTGTATTTTACAGTTAGTTTTAGGGAATATGGGTAAGTCTGGTGGTGGTACTAATATTTTTAGAGGACATGATAATGTGCAAGGTGCTACAGACATGTGTGTGTTATCCCATTCGTTACCTGCATATTATGGTCTCTCTGATGGTGCATGGAAACACTGGTGTCGAGTTTGGGATGTAGATTATGATTGGATTAAGTCAAGATTTAAAAATAAAAAATATATGAATAAAAAAGGGTTTACTCTTGGTAGGTGGTATGAGGGTGTTATACAAGAAGATAAGATTACACAATATACTCCTTTGAAAGCTGTTGTATTTTGGGGTTGTTCTTCAAATTCTCAGTCACAGTACCATAAGTTGAAAAAGGCTCTTGATTTGCTTGATTTGGTAGTAATTATTGATCCTTTCCCAACTATGACTGCTGTAGCAAGTGATAAAGATAATGTATATCTGTTACCTTCTTCAAGTCAATATGAAACAGAGGGGAGCATTACCAATTCCCAACGAGGTATACAGTGGAGATATAAAGTAGTAGATCCTATATATGAATGTAAAGATGATTATACAATTATGCAGGAGTTAGTAAAGAGATTCGGTTTTTATGATAAGTTTTTCAAAAATATTAAGAAAATACCAGAGGATGTAACAAGAGAGATTAATAAAGGATCTCTTACCATAGGCTACAATGGTCAAACTCCTGAACGTATTAAGAAACATACAGATTATTGGCATACATTTGATGTTGATACACTTCAGGCAAAAGGTGGTCCATGTGATGGTGAATTTTATGGTTTACCATGGCCATGTTGGACTACAGAGCATCCGGGGACGCCAATTCTCTATGATATTTCAAAACCTGTAGCCAAAGGTGGTTTACCTTTTAGGGCTAGATTTGGGACATCTTATACATATCCAAATGGAAAAAAGGAGAACCTACTTGCAGCTGATGGAGTTGCAAATCCTGGTAGTGAAGTAAATGGTGGTTATCCGGAGTTTAAAGGTATTGTGCCTGGTACAAATTGGAAGACTGATTTAAGTCAAAAAACGATAAAAGAGGCTATAAAGCGAGGAATGGCTCCTTTTGGTAATGCTAGAGCGAGATGCTATGTTTGGAATTTCCCTGACCCAATACCAGTTCATAGAGAGCCTATCCATTCTCCAGATCCCGATATGATTAAGAAATATCCAACTTATAACGATAAACCTGATCATTACAGAGTTTATACAAAATATAAAAGTGAACAAAAGCTTGATTGGGTTAAAGAGTTTCCACTTATACTTACAACAGGTAGGCTTGTGGAGTATATGGGTGGTGGTGCGGAAACTAGAAGTAATAAGTATCTTGCTGAATTGCAACCAGAGATGTTTGCTGAAATTAATCTCAAGACAGCTAATGATTACGGAATTAGAGATGGTGAAATGATATGGATAGAATCTCCAAATGGAGGAAGAATAAAAGTGAAGGCGAAGGTTACAGACAGAGTGGATGAAAAGACTATATTCCTACCATTTCATTTCGGTGGTTTCTTTATGGGAGATTCTTGGGCAGGAAAATATCCAGAAGGGACACAGCCTTATGCACTTGGTGAAGCTGCAAATGTAGTTACTAATTATGGTTATGATATTGTTACACAAATGCAAGAGACCAAAACTGGTCTTTGTCGAATTAAAAAGGCATAGTGGAGGTTTATTATGGGAAGAATGAGGTTTTTATGTGATGTAGATAGATGTATAGATTGCAACGGTTGTGTTATAGCTTGTAAAGAAGGGCATCATGTTCCTGTAGGAATCAACAGAAGGAGAGTTATTACTATCAATGAGGGAAAACCTGGAGAAAAGAGCGTGTCTGTTGCCTGTATGCATTGTTCAGATGCTCCTTGTATAGCAGTTTGTCCCGTAGATGCTCTATATCAGAGAGAAGATGGAATTGTATTGGTGAATAAAGATGTATGTATTGGTTGTGGTTATTGCTTTTTTGCATGCCCTTTTGGTGCACCACAGTTTCCTAAAGGTAATTCTTTCGGTGCAAGAGGAGTTATGGATAAATGTACATTCTGTGCGGGTGGGCCTGCTGAAACGTTTAGTGATAAGGAAAAAAGATTGTATGGTCAAAACAGGATTGCTGAAGGTAAAGTTCCACTTTGTGCCGGCATGTGTGCTACAAAGGCGTTGCTTGCAGGTGATGCTGATAAGGTGGCAGATATTTACAGAGAACGTGTTTTTAAAAGAGGCTCTGGAGCAAATGCTTGGGGCTGGGATAAAGCTTACAAGAGAAAATAGAGGGGTAGTTACCCCTCTATTCAATTAAAGGGTGATGATATGTATAATAGATTGGTAGTTGTGGCTATACTTTTGTTTGTAATTGTGTCTTTTTCATTTGCATATTTTCACGAATATGAAAAATATAAGCTAGAGTATACGCAGAGCTATAGTGTCGTTTCTATTACAAAATCTTATAATGAGATTAGTAAAGTTTTTACGGGTAATTGGCAAAAGTTTGGTCAGAAGTTTACCATACTACAAAAAAAGTATTTTAAAATAGTGTATTTACTGCTGCTATTTGGTATCCCAGTCATTTTCTTGCTTCATTATCTTATTATTGGTCCTAAGGAGTTTAGTCACGAAGGTGATAAAATTCTTGTTTTTAATGTGTTCAACAGACTTGTTCATTGGATTACTGCTGCATCTTTTACAATTTTGATAATTTCAGGTTTGGTGATCATATTTGGTAGTTTTTTTGGTGGTGGTTCATTTGTAAGAATTATGCGTTACTTTCATGCACCTGCTGCTTTAGTATTTGTTCCTTTTGCAATATTGATGTTTTTAATGTGGGTAAAAGATATGATAATTGCACCTGGTGATATTACTTGGTTTATAAAATTTGGTGGTTATTTAAGTAAAAAAACTGATAATATAATGCCTGTTGGTAAGTTTAATCCAGGGCAGAAAAGTTGGTTTTGGCTTGCTACATTGGGTGGTATGGTAATGGGGTTTACGGGATATTATATTTTTAGTTTTGATACCAATGTAGATAATTTGAGATTGTTTGTAATTATACATAATATTTTAGGCATGGCAATGGTAGCAATGTTCTTTGTCCATCTTTATATGGCTATTTTTGCTATAAAAGGTTCCTTGAAATCCATGATTACTGGATATAAACACGAAGATGAAATTCGTGTATTGCACTGTAAGTATTATAAAAAGATTACGGGTAAGGAGTGTAGTAGATAATATATTCTGAGAGTGCTGGGCGCTTTTTCGATAAGCGCCTTAATCTTATAGAATAAGGATTGAAGTTATTACACTATAAAAAAAGTATTTAATGTTTGATATTCTTATAAATAATAGATTAATTCATATCCTGTTGTTTTCATTTTAAATAAAAGTGATATAGTAATTTTAAACATCTAAAATTGTTATAATACGTTATTACTTTAAACATGTTTTAAACGGTATTATTATATTATTATTTTTTGTCTGGAAAAATCGCAAAATTTTACCTATATTTCTTTGAAGAGGTGGCAAGTGGAAATATCATGTGCTATTCTAGCTGGTGGTCAAAGCAGGAGATTTGGTAGTGATAAGACAGTTGCAAAATTATATGGTTATTCTTTTACTGAGATACTTTCGATAAAATTGTCTAAAATAAGCAGTGATGTAATGGTTATTAGTAAAGATAACTCAAAATTTGATTTTAAAAAAAATGTTAGATTTATTAATGATGAGTTTGAAGCACAGTGCCCCTTGGTGGGGATTATTACTGCGCTTAAAAATGCGTTGAATGAGTGGGTTTTTATAACATCAGCTGATTCTCCACTTTTAAAAATAGAGTTTGTTAATTTACTTTATAATGATTTGGATAGTTATGATGTGTTATTGCCGGTTATTGATGGTAAAATTTATACACTTAATGGTTTTTATCATAAAAAAATTTTAAATATATTATTGGATTATTTTAAAAAAGGTACATATCGACTACTTGATATTTATCCTGAATTGAACATATTTTACTTTGATGATGTTGAAAAAATCAAAAAGGTGGATGAAGGGTTGTTTAGTTTTATAAATATAAACACAAAGGATGATTATGAGCAAGCAAAGAAAATTGCCGAAAAAATTGGTTTGGGAATTTAAGACAAAGATATATGATGTAGAAAGAAAATCGTATCAAAATAGTGAAAGGTATGTAATCAGAGAAGAAAGCTATAGAATTTTTATCAATGGAAAGAAATTTACATCTGTAATGCTTGTGCCTGAATATGAGAAAGAGTTTTTTTATGGCTTTCTTTTTACATCTCAACTTATTGATAGCGCAAAAGATATAAAAAGTTTTAGGATGTGTGAAAACAAAAATGCTTATGTATTTCTGGAAGAATATAAAGAATTTTCTTTTGAGAACAAATGGACAGTTACATCTGGATGTGGTGGTGGGAAAGTTTTGGAAAAAACTTACGATGGGTTTGAAAAAATTGAAACTGATTTCAAAGTTGATGCAGATAAAATTATAGACATGTATAAAATGCTTGAAAAAGAATCGTATCTTCATAGTCATACAAGGTGTGTGCATAAATCATATTTTTTGGGTAAGGATGGTTTTGTTTTTACTTGCGAAGATATTGGTAGACACAATACTATAGATAAGACAATTGGTGCTATAATGTTAAATAAAAGAAGTTATGACGGTGTTATATTGACAACAGGGAGATTAACATCAGAGATGGTGTTGAAGTGTGCTAGAGCAAAAATTCCTATCGTAGTTTCAAGAACAGCACCATCAAAAATGGGTATTGATATTGCAAAAGATGCGAATGTGACACTTATAGGGTTAACATCCACAAAGGGATTTACAGTTTTTACCAATGATTTTAGAATAAATTTTAATTGATTGGTTTTAAAAGTCCAACAATAATGGGTGATAGAAAATAAATATATTAAACAATATTAAGTTGTTATTTAAAATTTTAAGTTATTTGGAAGAAGGGAATAATGGAGTTTAAGCTTTTTTCTGAATATGAACCTGAAGGTGATCAGCCTAAAGCAATAAAAAAGATAGTGGAAAATTTTAATGCTGGAATTAATAGGCAGGTTTTATTAGGTGTAACAGGTTCTGGTAAAACCTTTACTATGGCAAATGTAATTAAAGAATTAAATGTTCCCACATTGATAATTTCTCATAATAAAACTCTTGCTGCTCAGCTTTTTGGTGAGTTCAAAAGTTTTTTTCCAGAAAATGCAGTAGAATACTTTGTTAGTTATTATGATTATTACCAGCCAGAAGCTTATATACCTACCACGGATACATATATAGAGAAGGATTCTTCTATAAATGAACATATTGATAGGATGAGACACTCTGCTACGAGAAGTTTATTAGAGAGAAGAGATGTTGTTATAGTTGCTAGTGTATCTTGTATTTATGGGCTTGGATCACCTGAGGCTTACTATGGCTTACTTGTAAGCCTTGAAGTTGGTGATGAAGTTAATCTAGAGGAGGTTATTGATAAGCTTGTGGAGATACAGTATGAGAGAAATGAGTATGATTTTCATAGAGGGACTTTTAGGTTAAAAGGGGATACTCTTGAAGTGTTTCCTTCCCATGAAGATAGTTTAGCATATAGGATTGAGTTTTTTGGTGATGAGGTAGATGCTATTTCTGAATTTGATCCTGTTACAGGTAAGACAATTAAAAATAGACCTAAAATTGCAATCTATCCTAATACTCACTATGTAACTGCTAAAATTACTATAGAGGATGCAATAAAACAGATTAAAATGGATTTGATTAAAAGAGTTCAAGAATTTGAGGATACTGGGAAGCTTTTGGAAGCTCAGCGATTAACTCAGAGGACTATGCATGATATTGAAATGTTGAAGGAGACTGGGCATTGCAAAGGGATTGAGAACTATTCAAGATATTTTGAAGGTAGAAAACCAGGTGAGACTCCTCCAACTCTGTTGAGTTATCTCCCTGAAGATGCTTTGGTGATAATTGATGAATCTCACATAACTATACCACAAATAAGAGGAATGTATCATGGTGACAGGTCAAGGAAGATGAATTTGGTGGAATATGGTTTTAGATTGCCTGCGGCATTGGATAATAGACCTTTAACATTTGAAGAGTTTTATCAAAAGGTTGGTAAGGTGTTATACGTAAGTGCAACTCCTGGAGAGTTTGAAATTGAGGATAGCAAAGGAATTGTTGTTGAACAAGTGGTTAGACCAACAGGTCTAATAGATCCAAAAATTAAAATTAGGCCTGCAAGAAATCAAGTTGATGACTTATATAATGAGATACTGGAAACTGTAAAAAATGGTGAGAAGGTTCTTGTTACGACGCTAACAAAAAGGATGGCTGAGGATTTGACCTCTTATTACAAAGAGCTTGGAATAAGGGTAGAGTATATGCATAGTGAAATAGATACCATAGAGCGCATAAAAATTATAAGAGATTTGAGGCTTGGTAAGTTTGATGTGCTTGTAGGTATAAATTTACTTCGTGAGGGGTTAGATATCCCCGAGGTTAGTTTGATTGCAATTTTGGATGCAGATAAAGAGGGTTTTTTAAGATCTGAAAAATCTTTAATTCAAACAATAGGAAGAGCTGCAAGAAATGTGAATGGAAGGGCTATTTTTTATGCTGATAAAATAACTAATTCTATGAAAAAAGCTATTGAAGAAACAGAGAGAAGAAGAAAAATCCAATTGGAGTATAATAAAAAGCATGGTATTACTCCTGAATCAATTAAAAGTAAAATCCATAATATCCTTGAAAGCATTTATGAAAAGGATTATTACACAGTGGACATGGATGATGATCTTGGAGTAATTCTTACTGGTGATAAAGAGAAAGACATTGAAACATTGGAAAAAGCAATGTATAAAGCAGCAGAAAATTATGAGTTTGAAAGGGCTGCGAAAATTAGAGATATTTTATTTGAATATAAAGGAGTATTGAAGTGAAAAAAAATTAAATTTACTGTTGATGGAATGGGTATAAAAGGTGGTTTTCTTTGAATGGGGTGTCCTGATGCTATCTTGGGATATCTTGCCGGGTTGCAGGATGTAAAAGAGATTTCATTTGATGTTAGAAATAGAGTGTTTACAGCTATTGTGAATGATAACTATAATAAAAGAGTATTGCAAAAAGATATTAATATAGTGTCGACGAAAGAAGGTAGAATCTTTACAGTGGAAAGTTATGAAGAAATTTTTTAAATACGCTTTTTTAGCACTTTTAATATTTGTATTTTTAGTAACATCGGTATTTTTTGTATATATTTACAAGCTCAATAGTGAGTTACCATCCATAAAAGAGCTTAAAAGCTTTAATTATAAACAGCCTAGTATAATTCTTGATATTAAAAACAGAACTATAGCTGAAATTGGTACAGAACGTAGATATCCGGTTCCACTATCAGTTGTACCTGAATATTTAAAAAATGCTGTTATAGCAGTAGAAGATAGCAGATTTTATGAACATGGCGGGGTGGATTTTTTAGGTATAGTGAGAGCTTTTATTAAGAACATTCGTGCTGGTAGGATTGTAGAAGGTGGATCTACTTTAACTCAGCAGCTTGTGAAGGTCCTTTATCTAACACCAGAAAGAAAATTGAAAAGAAAGGTAAAAGAAGCTATTCTTGCTTATAAATTAGATAATTATCTGACAAAAGATAAAATTTTAGAGATGTATTTGAATCAGGTGTATTTTGGAAGAGGTGCTTATGGTGTTGAGGCAGCGGCAAGGGTTTATTTTAATAAACATGTCAATGAGTTGAATATTGATGAAGCAGCTCTTATCGCAGGCTTACCAAAAGCTCCAGGTCTTTATGCACCTCATATTAATCCTGATAAAGCATTGAAGCGAAGAAATCATGTTTTGTATAGGATGTTTGAAGAAGGCTACATAAACGAACTGCAATATAAAGAGTTTTCTGAAAAACCTATAAAAATTGTACAAAAACCACCAAGGATGATAAAACATGCGGAATACTTTGTGGATTTTGTTATTCAGTATATCAAGAAGAAGTATGGGTTAGATATAAAAGATAAAGGTTATAAGGTATTTACAACATTAAATTTGGATTTCCAACTAGCTGCTGAAAAATCTGTTCGACAAAATCTTCTGAATCTTTCTAAAAGGCAAGGTTATTTTGGGCCTTTAGGGAATTTAACAGATATAGATTATAAAAAATTAAAGAAGACTTATCATTTTATAAATGAGCTTGGTTTTGATTTTGCTGTAGTTAAAAAAGTAGACAGATTCAAAGTTTTATTGGATGTTGACGGTAATAATGAAGTATTAAATCTCAAATATAACAAATGGGCAAAACCTTTTGGCTCTAACTTGAGATATTTGGATGATTTTAGAAAAATTTTAAGAGAAAATGATGTTATTTTGGTAAAGAGGTCTAAAAACAGATTTTACCTCACTCAGCTTCCTAAGACAGAAGGTGCATTGCTTTCTATTTCACCTGAAAATGGTGCAATTTATGCTATGGTTGGTGGCTTTTCTTATAATAGAAGTATGTTTAATAGAGTAATTCAGGCTAAAAGGCAAGTGGGGAGTCTTTTTAAACCAATTGTTTATTCTGCTGCAATTGAAAATGGATATAATATTAACACTTTAATTTATGATGCTCCTGTTATTTTGAGTAAGGGGAAGAATAAGGGTTACTGGAAACCTGAAAATTTTGAGGAAGAATTTTATGGCTATACATCTTTAAAAGATGCTTTAACACACTCTAGAAATGTAGTGACAATTAAACTTGCGGAAAGATTAGGTGTAAAGACTATAAAAGCTTATGCAAAAAAGTTTGGAATAACTTCTCCATTAGAGAATGATTTATCTATTAGTATCGGTTCTGGTTCGATTTCACTCATGGAAATGGTGTATGCTTATTCTACTTTTGCTAACCTTGGATTAAGAGCTCAACCTTATTTTGTTAAGATGATAGTTGACAGTAATAGTGGAGTTTTAGTGGAAGAATTTCCTCCAGACAAAGTTAAGGTATTAGAACCATCTACAGCACATATCATGTCGGATATTTTAATAAATGTTGTAGAAAATGGTACAGGAAGGAGAGCAAAAGTTATTCCTCGTATAATTGGTGGAAAAACAGGAACAACAAATGAATATCGAGATGCATGGTTTATAGGTGTTATGCCAAATATTATAACTGGAGTCTGGACAGGTTTTGATAATTTTAAACCTATTGGAAGACTCGAGACTGGTTCAAGAGCAGCTCTACCAGCCTTTGTATCTTTTACAAAATCAATTGTAGATTTTTTACCATTTAAGGAGTTCCCAGTGTCTATTGATGTTACATATTATAAGGTAGATTTAAATACTCACAAAATTACTGATAGTTATTCTACTGAGTTTTCTTTTGAACCATTTTTTGATAATAGTTCTAAAGATTTCATAGAAATACAATAATCGATGAATGTTGTAGATTTGTTTCCTTACATTAAAATAAATAAAGAGGGAAGTATTATTGATTTTAATAATGATGGTGAACAAATTTTAAACAAATTGTCTTTATCTGGAGTAAAAGACGTTGGTAATTTCCTGCTTAATAAAATAAAAGAAAATAAAAAATTGATTGCTATACAAAATAGTTATTACACATATAAAGCCCATTGTTCTGGTAATGTTTTTTCTGTGTTTTTTTTACCTTTAGATTATCTTGATATTAGTGTTTTTTTTGACATGGGGCTTTTGCAACATGAACTTAAAAACCCTCTTACAATTATTGACGGAACAATTCAATTAATGATGAAAAAAAGTAATGATGATTTTGTTATAAAATGTGCTGAAGTGATAAAGAGAGAGTGTTTAAGACTCCATGAATTTGTACAAAATTTAAGAGTATTTTCTGATTTAAATGTAGATTTTTCTAAAAATAATATGAATGAACTTATAAAGAAGCTTATTGATTCAATGTCAATGCTTTTTGCAGATATAAATTTTAAAGTAGAAATTGATCCTTCAGTGTCAGAATTTTACTTTGATTATCAAAAAATATATGTTGCACTACAGAATATTGTAAAAAATTGTTGTGAGGCTCAGAAAAAGGGAGATATTGTTTTGCTTATCCATATTGATCCTACTATAAAATTTCAGGATTCTGTAAAAAACAAGTTGTATCCTATGGTAAAAATTATTATAATCGATTCAGCTGGTGGAATGGAGCCGCAGGTGTTAGACAATATTTTTAAACCTTTTTATACTACAAAAAATAAGGGTATGGGATTAGGACTTTCAATAGCAAAAGAAATAATTACAGCTCATAAAGGTAAGATTGAAGTATCTAGTGAATTGGGAAAGGGTACAGTTTTTAATATATATTTACCTTATATAGCATAGTTTAAAAATAGTGCTTTTTTAACCTGAATTTTTTTACTAATTAGGAATGATATATTAGATTTATATATTATTTATGACGATTAATTTTATATATGATGAGATTATTGGGTGATTAATTTGGATAAGATAGGTAATATTTTAATTATTGATGATGAAGAGCATATTTTATGGTTATTAAATGAGTCTTTACAAGATGATTTTAATGTATTTTGTGCAAGAGACTCATTGCAAGCAGAACGATTTATGAATGATACTAATATTGATGTTTGTTTGATTGATTTATTCCTTGAAAATGAACATGGTTTAAATTTAATTGAAAGATGGAAAGATAAATATGATACGAAATTTATTGTGATTACTGCTCAAGACTCGAGTACATCGGTTATAGAGTCAATGAAAGCTGGAGCTGTTGATTTTATTTCAAAGCCCTTTGAACTAGATGAGTTAAAGGAAAAGATTATAAATACGCTAAATTTTCAAAAATGTGACATAACTTATCCTTCTGTGGAGTATGATTATCAATCAAAATCTAAAAAGATGCTAGAGATATATAAGCTGATAGGGAAAGTGTCTACCTCGAATATCAATATTTTAATTACTGGAGAGACGGGGACAGGTAAAGAGGTGATAGCAAGATTGATACATAAAAGGAGTATTCGTGCAAATAAACCGTTTGTTGCCATAAACATGGCTGCTATACCTCAGGAATTGATCGAAAGCGAGCTTTTTGGACATGTAAAAGGTGCTTTTACTGGAGCAAATAATGACAAAGCTGGAAAATTTGAAGAAGCTAATCATGGCACAATATTTTTAGATGAAATTTCTGAGATGGATATGAATTTACAGGTTAAACTTTTAAGAGTTTTGCAAGAAAGAGAGATTACAAGACTTGGCTCAAACAAACCTATAAAGTTAGATGTAAGGGTTATTGCTGCTACAAATAAAAACCTTGATGAATTGATAGAAAAAGGGAAATTTAGAGAGGATTTATATTATAGATTAAATGTGATAAATATAGAGTTGCCACCTCTGAGGGAGAGAAAAGAGGATATACCTATACTTGTCAGTTATTTTCTTCAAAAATATGAATATATCAAAAATAGGCAATTAAGTGTTAGTAATAGAGCTTTAGAAAAACTGATTGCTTATCACTGGCCTGGTAATATAAGAGAGCTTGAAAACGTTATACAGCATATGATTGTTCAGGCAGGTGGGGATGTTATTGATATATCTGATATGCCTGAGAAAATTTTATTAAAAAATTCATTCTCTGGTAACTCTATAAAAAAAGAGCTATATGAATTAGCTATGAAACTTATATCAGGTGAAGATAGAATAAATGGACATACTGTTTATGAAGAATATGTTAAAATAGTTGAAAGGCCACTTATAGAAGCAGCTCTTGAAAAAACAGGTAATAATAAATCAGCTGCAGCGCAATTATTGGGTATTAATAGAAATACTTTAAGAAAAAAAATTAAGGATTACGGAATTGAATGAGATAATTAAAAATGAAATAATTGAAATTTTGAAAAAATCTGCAAAACCTCTCAATTTTAATCAAATCTTATATATGGCAGGGGTAGAGAAAAAAGTTTTACGGAAGATACTTAGAACCCTTATAATAGAAGGTAAAATAATCAAATTTAAAAATGGCAAATATGCTCCTTGTGAGGTATTAGACCTTATAATTGGAACAATTGATGGTCATCCTGATGGTTATGCTTTTTTATTACCAGAGGATAAAGAGCTTGAAGATGTGTTTATTCCACCTAAGAAACTTAATGGTGCAGTTCATGGAGATAAAGTTACTGCAAAAATAATAGAATTTAGGGGAAAAAAAGAGGCTCATGTAGTTAAAGTTATCGAGAGAGGATTTAAAAGAGTTGTTGGTAGAATTGAAAAATCTAAATATTTTGCATATGTGATACCTTATGAAAAGAAGTTTTTTTATGATATTTATATCCCAAATAAATACGCCAAGAAATTGAAAGATGATGATGTAGTAATTTGTGAGATAATAAAGTATCCAGATAAAGGTAAGAATCCCGAAGGTAAAATCAAGAAAGTACTTGGGAATTTGTATGATAAAGGGATTGAGAATAAAATAGTATTGGCTAAATATGATTTACATATAAGTTTTCCTAAAAGTGTTAAAAGAGAGGTGAAAGAAACGGCAGATTTTTATTTTAAAAATGCAGGAGAGCGCACAGATTTTACAAAGCTTTTTACTGTTACAATTGATGGTGAAGATGCTAGAGATTTTGACGATGCGATATCGATTGAGAAGATAGATGATGGTTATATCCTTTATGTTCATATTGCTGATGTAGCTCATTATGTAAGGCCTGGGACAAATATTGATAAAGAAGCTTACAATAGAGGCACAAGTGTTTATTTCCCTGAATTTGCGATACCAATGTTGCCAGAAAAACTTTCTAATGAACAGTGTTCATTAATGCCTAATGTAAAGCGTCTTACTATGACTGTAAAAATTGAATATGATAGTGAAGGGAATAGGAAAAAAACGTCATTTTATCAGTCTGTTATTAAAAGTAATTATAGATTAACTTATGATTATGTAAATGATTTAATTGAAGGAAAAGAAGAGACCGATGATAAAAAGTTAAAGTATCTTGTGGAAGTTAGCAAAGAATTGACAGATAAATTGATAAGAAAAAGAAAAAGAATAGGAATGATAGATTTTGATTTACCTGAAGCCACTTTTGTATTTGATGATGATGGTGATTTGATAGATATTATTCCTTTTGAACGCAAATTTTCTCACAGAATCATAGAAAACTTTATGATAGAAGCTAACGAAGTTGTTGCTGAATATTTGGAAAAACATGTTGATGTTTCAGTGTTTAGAGTGCATGATTATCCAGATGCTAAAAAGATAAAAGAGTTTATTAAAATGTGTCACTTTTTTGGTGTTGATGTGTTGACTCCTGATGAAATAACTCCAGAATCAGTTCAAAAGATTGCAGGAATGGTAAATGAGTCAAAATATGGATATGTGCTAGGTTCTATGCTCGTTAGGACAATGCAGAAAGCTGTTTATTCTATAGATAATATAGGACATTTTGGATTAGCATCTGAGTCATATACTCATTTTACAAGCCCTATCAGAAGGTATCCTGATTTGCTTGTTCATAGAATTTTAAAAACGTTGTTATTTAAATATGATTACAAACTAAATAAGGAATATTTAAATAAGGCAGCTGAGCATTGCTCTAAAATGGAGCAAAATGCTGAAAGTGCTGAAAGAGAGATTCATCAGTATAAAAAACTTAAATTTTTACTTGAAAATAGGGATAAAGTTTTTGATGCTTTTATAAATCGTATTTCTTCAAACGGTTTTTTTGTTTTTATTGAAAAGCTTTTATTAACAGGGTTTATACATATTTCTTCTTTGGATAATGATTATTATGTTGTTGATATAGATACAAATACAATTTTTGGTAAAGTGTCTGGTAGGAAATACAGAGTAGGAGATTTTGTTAAAGTAAAAGTTGATAAAGTCAATTTTGATTATCTTGAAGTTGATTTTATTTTGGCCGAATAAATGACTTGTCAAGAAAAGTTGAGTCAATTATATAATAAAAAAGTTGCTGGTATAGCTCAGTCGGTAGAGCAACGGATTCGTAATCCGTAGGTCGCCGGTTCAAGTCCGGCTACCAGCTTTTTTTACAAAAACTAAAATAATATTTGACTTACTATCCTTAACCTGCTAGTCTACATACATGAGCGCTATGCTCTGTAACAAATTTTTGAGGTGAGTTTATGAGTAAGACAGGAACAGTTAAGTGGTTTAACGACTCTAAGGGGTATGGTTTTATTACCAGCTCCGAAGGTAACGATGTGTTTGTCCATTTCACAGCTATTAAAATGGACGGGTTTAAAAGCCTTAAAGAAGGTGATCAAGTTCAGTTTGACATCGTTGAAGGGCCTAAAGGTCCACAGGCCTCCAATGTTGTAAAAATATAAGCAACATAAGGTAGGTTGAGTATTACACCCGGTATCACTTATGTGATGCCGGGTTTTTTTGTGTCTATTTTCTGAAAAAGATATTTAAAATTAATGTTAAGATAACACTAATTATTATTGAAGTAACAATTGGAAAGTAAAATGTAAAATTACCTTTTTTGTAATAAATATCACCTGGTAATCTTCCAAGGTTAAAAAATCCTGGTATTTTGTTGGAAAAAATAAGAATAATACCAATTATTATAAAAATAATACCAAAAATTAGCAAGCTTTTACCAAGCTCACTTAATGGGTTCATTGTTCACCTCACTTGATTGTATTTCTTTTAATTTATTAAATCTTCTAGAGAGTTGTTTTTTATACCTTTCTTCTTCACTGTAGATACATCCACAATACTGTTGTCTGTAAAGTTTTAATTCTTTAGATTTTTCGATTCCTTCATTCCATCCTTCTCTAAAGTCATAGTAAAAAAAATCTATTTTATATTTATAAGATAAATTTTCACAGATATCTATAATCAGTTGGTGATTTTGATATTTACTGTATAAAAGTGTGGTGGTAAATGCGTCGAAATTACCATTTTTAGCTATTTTAACAGTCTTTTCAATTCTCATATAATAACAGTAATTGCATCTTTTTGATTCTCTATATACTACATTTTGCGCAAACTCTTTTAATCCATATGTTTCATCTACTATAGTTTTAATTCCTTCGATACTGTTAAAATACCAAACATTTTCGAGTCTTTTGTAAAATTCTTCTACGGGATGAATATTTGGATTATAAAAAAAACCATATATTTCAAAATGATTATTTTTTAAAATTTTCAAAGGATATATTGAACAGGGAGCACAACATTGATGTAGAAGCAGTTTCATTTTATTCATCTATATCCTTTATTTTTAAAAAAGGTTTTATAATATCCATGGGTATGGGAAACAGAATTGTTGAATTTTTTTCTGAAGCAATTTCATTTAAGGTTTGTAAGTACCTAAGTTGGAGAGTAACAGGGCTTCTGGCCATTATTTCACTTGCCTGAGTTAACCTTTCAGCAGATTGAAGTTCACCATCTGCATGAATGATTTTTGCCCTTCTTTCTCTTTCTGCTTCTGCCTGTCTTGCCATTGCTCTTTGCATTTCTTGTGGTAAATCTATATGTTTTATTTCTACGGCACTAACTTTTACTCCCCAAGGGTCGGTATGTTTATCTATTACAGATTGGAGCTCAATGTTAATTTTTTCTCTGTTGGATAATAAATCATCAAGTTCAAATTGTCCTAATATACTTCTGAGTGTAGTTTGTGAGATTTGACTAGTGGCATAGTAAAAATCTTCTACTTCTAAGACAGCTTTTTCGGGGTGTAAAACTCTAAAATAAACTACAGCATTTACTTTAACTGAAACATTGTCTTTAGTAATGACATCTTGTGGAGGTACATCCATTACAAATGTTCTAAGATTTATTTTTACCATTTTTTCAATAAGTGGTATAAGAATTATTAAACCTGGACCTCTAACGCTAACAAATCTACCCAATCTAAAAACAACACCTCTTTCATATTCTTTTAAGATTTTTATTGTGTTTGCAATTAATAAAATAATCAATATAAATATTACAGTTATTAGGTTAAACATATTGACCTCCGAATATTTATCCATTATATATTCACACTTAATATATAAAAATTGATTATAAATAAAAAGAGTTTTTTTAGTTTAGGAGTAAAGAATGGTAAAAAGCATGACTGGTTACGGTAAAGTTTTAGTTAGTGATGATTTATGTGATGTGAAAGTGGAGATTAGAACTTTAAACAGTAAGTTTTGTGATATAAACATGCGAATTCCTCGTCAGTATATGTTTATTGAAATAACTTTGAGAAATTTAGTTAAAGAAGCTTTAAAGAGGGGTAAAGTAGATGTTTATATAGAAATAAATCCTAAGAAAGTGATTAATATTCCTGTTTTAAATAGAAATTTACTTTCTTCTTATATATCAATTTTGAGACAACTTCAGATGGAGAGTGAAATTATAGATGATATTAGAATAGATCATATTTTAAAATTTCAGGATGTTATAAACTATGAAGATCAAGAGGAATTATATAGTGAAATAGGGAATCTAATAATCAAAGGAATAAAAGAGTGTCTTGTTAAGGTCGATAAAATGAGGGGGATTGAAGGAGAATCTCTTAAGAAGGATATATTAAAAAATACTAGTGAAATTAAATCTATTGTAAAAAAAATTGAGGAAAAAGCAAACCAAAACTTTGATGTTCAATATAAAAGAATTGTTGAGAGATTAAAAGATTTGGAGATAGATGTTGATGAAGATAGGTTAATGCAAGAAGTTGCTCTTATGGCTGAACGATCTGATATCAATGAAGAAATAGTAAGGATTTATTCTCATTTAAATCAGATTAAAAGTGTTTTAGATTCTGAAGATGAAGTTGGTAAAAAACTTGATTTCTTAGCTCAAGAATTGCATAGAGAATTTAATACTATTGGCTCAAAAGCTTTGTTGTCAGATATAAAGAATAATGTTATTAAAGGAAAAGTGGAAATTGACAAAATAAGAGAGCAGGTGCAGAATCTTGTATAAAGGTAAGCTTTTTGTAATTAGTGCCCCAAGTGGTGCAGGTAAAACATCTTTATGTAACAAGTTGCTCGCAAAATATCCAAAAAGATTGCGGTATTCAATTTCTTTTACTACTAGGGAACCACGGGTTGGAGAAGTGAATGGTGAGGACTACTTTTTTATTGATGAAAAAGAATTTAAGAAAATGGTTGATAGTGGAGAATTTCTAGAATGGGCTGTAGTGCATGGAAATTATTATGGTACATCGAAAAAGGTTATAGAAAATTTTATAAAGGATGGTTTTGATGTAATTTTGGATATTGATCCTCAGGGAGCCAGACAGATAAAAAGTAAATTTAATGATGCCATTTTTATTTTTATTATTGCTCCTAGTTTAAAAGAATTAAGGAATAGGCTAATAAATCGAAGGACTGAAAGTATGGAGAAAATTAATTTGAGATTGAAAAATGCCCTTAAAGAGATTAAGTTCTTTAAAATGTATGATTATTTGATTATAAATAGGTTTTTAAATGTAGCGTTTGAGGAGCTTGATGCAATTTATAAGGCTGAGCATCTAAAAACTAGGGATATAGATGATATAGAAAAAATTATAGATTTGGAGGTTTAATATGGCATTTTTAAATATCGTGAAAGCAATAAAAAGAGATGATATAGCAAGTAGATTTAAGTTGTCAATTATATCAAGTCAAAGGGCAAGAGAGCTTTATGAAAAAAAAGAGGATACTCTTCCCCCTCAGGTTGAAGGATATTATAAAAATACTACAATTGCGTTGGCTGAGCTTATTGAAAATAAAATAGATTTTGAAGAAGAGAATAATGAGTAATTTTTTAATTTGTGTAACAGGTGGTATTGCTGCTTACAAAATACCTACGCTTTGTAGGCTTTTAATTAAGAACGGTCATAATGTAAAAGTTGCTATGACCGTGAACGCTACAAAATTTATCACTCCATTAACTTTTGAGAGTTTAACTAAAAACAGAGTGTATATTGATGATTTTTTGGCTGATGTTGAACCAGATTCTATAGACCATATTGATTTAATAAATTGGGCAGATAAAATTATTATTGCACCTTGTAGTGCAAATACTTTATCTAAAATTGCAAATGGAATTGCTGATAACCTTGTAACTTCGGCTATGCTTGTAGTGAAAGATAAACCTGTTTATATTTTTCCTTCCATGAATAGTAATATGTATGACAACCATTTTGTTCAAAAAAATATTAAAAAGCTTAAAGAAGTGGGATACAATATTATTGAGCCAGTAGAGGGAGAGCTTGCTTGTCAAACAGAAGGGAAAGGAAGACTTATTGAGCCAGAAGAAATTTATACTATTGTAGTAGAAGAAAAGTTTAAAGGGTTAAAATTTCTTGTAACTCTTGGTCCAACAAAGGAAGATATTGATCCAGTAAGATTTATTACAAATAGATCAAGTGGTAAAATGGGATATCATTTAGCCAAATACATTAAGGAACAAGGTGGAGAAGTATTAGTTATTGCTGGTGACACATGTCTTGATTTGAGTGGGTTTAATGTTATTAATGTCAAGAGTGCTAATGATATGCTAGATGCAGTATTATCCTACTTTGAGAGTTGTGATATTTTGCTTATGGCAGCAGCTGTTGCAGATTATAGAGTAAAAGAAATTGCAACTCAAAAAATAAAAAAGAATTTAGAGACTTTTAAGATTGAGTTGATAAAAAACATAGATATTCTTTCAGAGGTATCGAAGATAAAAAAAGAGCATCAAGTTGTTGTTGGTTTTGCTGCTGAAACACATGATATTGAGAAAAATGCAATTAATAAACTTGAAAATAAAAATCTTGATATGATTGTAGTTAATGATGTGTCAAGGAATGATATAGGTTTTGAGTCTGATTATAATGAAATAAATATATTTTTTAAAAGTGGGGAAAAGATATTTGTTGCTAAAAAAGCAAAGGCTGAAATTGCAAAGGTTATTGTAGATAAAGCAGTTTATATATACAGAGATAAGAATGAAGGATAATGGTTATTTATCAGAAGTTTTTGGTATAGAAGAGATTTTGTTAAAAAAAGATTATTATTGTGAAGATGAGCTTTATCATCTTTATGAAAGAAATGTTAAAAATTGTGAAAAATGTAGGCTTGCTAAAGGACGTACAAACATTGTGTTTGGAGAGGGGAATCCTAAAGCAGAATTAATGTTTATTGGAGAAGGTCCTGGTGCAGAAGAAGATAAGCAGGGCAGGCCTTTTGTAGGTAGAGCAGGTCAGCTTTTAACAAAAATGATAGAAGCTATGAAGTTTAAAAGAAGTGAAGTATATATTGCGAATATTGTAAAGTGTAGGCCTCCTAATAATAGAGCTCCTTTTCAGGATGAGATAACCACATGTATTCCATATTTGCACAAACAGGTTGAAATTATTTCACCAAAAGTGATTGTATGTCTTGGGAGTATAGCGGTAAGTTCTCTTTTGAATACAACTAAAGCAATAAGTAAAGTTCGTGGAGAATTTAGGGATTTTAGAGGGATAAAAGTGATGCCTACTTTTCATCCTGCATATCTTTTGAGAAACCCGAAAATGAAAAAATTGGCATGGGAAGATCTACAAAAGGTTATGAAGCTCCTTGGTAAGTTGTAAAAAATACTAAATTTGCGTTGTATTTGTAATATCATATATACATTTATTCATTATTTCTAAAATATTTTAATTGAAAATTTTATTGAAATGTTTAGATTATTGATACTATGAAATTGGTCAGAAGAGAAAATTTCATATATGAGATTCCTGTTGATAAAGTTTTGGGTATGAGAGTTCCTGGACTTGTTTTTGCATCTGAAGATATGGTTAAGTTTATTGAAGAAGAAGGTGTTCTCCAACAAGTAGCAAATGCAGCTACATTGCCTGGTATTCAGAAAGCATCCATAGCAATGCCAGATATTCATTACGGGTACGGCTTGCCTATTGGTGGAGTTGTGGCTACAGACGTTAATGATGGTGTTATTACGCCTGGAGGAGTAGGGTTTGATATTAACTGTGGGGTAAGGCTCATTGTATTTAATATCAGTATTGATGAGGTGAGCTCGGATTTGGAGTTTTTAGCCAAAAAACTTTATGAAAATATTCCTTGTGGTGTTGGTGAGGGAGGAAAAATTAAAGTTAAAAAACAGGAGTTGAAAGAGGTTTTGAAAAAAGGTGCTAGGTGGGCGGTAGAGAATGGTTTTGGTAATGAAAACGATTTAGAAGCTACAGAATCGTATGGCTTTCTTGCCGGTGCAGATCCAGAATCCGTATCAAATAAAGCTTATGAACGCGGCTATGATCAGCTTGGTACTCTTGGGAGTGGTAATCATTTTGTGGAAATCGGATGTGTTGATACAGTTTTGGATAATAAAATAGCTGAGAAATGGGGATTATTTAAAAATCAGCTTACTTTACTTATACATTCAGGATCAAGAGGATTAGGACATCAAGTTTGTACAGACTTTTTAGGAATTTTTGAAAAATCATTATTGAAATATGGGATACAAGTTCCGGATAAGCAACTTGCGTGTGCTCCTGTGAAATCTCCTGAGGGAACTAAGTATCTTGCAGCTTTATCATGTGCTGCAAATTTTGCATGGGCAAATAGACAAATATTGATGCATCTTGCAGTTGAAACGATTATAGATGTGTTAAAAATATCTAAAAAAACTTTAAATCCACGCTTAATATATGATGTCGCTCATAATATAGTAAAGTTTGAGCGATATAAAATAGATGGTAAAGAGAAATTATTAGCTGTTCATAGAAAAGGTGCTACTAGGGCTTTACCACCTAATCATGAAGAATTATCTGAAAAGTATAAAGATACTGGTCAGCCCGTAATAATTCCTGGTGATATGGGGAGATATTCTTATTTACTTGTTGGTGGAGACAAAGCTGAGGAATTAAGTTTTAACTCTGCTTGTCATGGTGCAGGAAGAGTTCTTAGCAGGTATAAGGCAATAAAAAAGGCTAAAAATAGGAATATTGCTGCAGAATTGAAATCAAAAGGTATTATTGTTCTCAGTAGAGGTAAGAAAACATTAAAAGAGGAAATGCCTGAAGCATATAAAGATGTTTCAGATGTTGTTGATGTAGTAGATAAATTGAATATTGCTAGAAAAGTATTAAAGTTAAGACCGCTTTGTGTGGTAAAAGGGTGAATAAATGGAAAAATGGATGGCTGTTTTTGATGATATGAGATTTGAAGATGTTTCTTTTAGCAGGGAAGATGATAATGTTGTTGAGATTACATTTCTCAAAAGAAGAAGAATGTGTACTGGTAAGATTATTAAAGAAAATAGTTTCACAAAAGTGCTAAAGATATTGACAGATGATGGAGTAGAGTTTGCAATTGTGGATTTTTATGAGATGGATTTGTTTTTTGAAAAAAACAATATTCTTTTTCAAAACAGAAAAGGGCTTCATAAAGAAATAAAAAGATATATAGAGTTTTCACTTTCGTGAAAAAAGTTGGTTTTACTACTACAATTCCTGTTGAAGTTATTATTGCTGGTAATTGTCTGCCTGTAGATTTGAATAATATTTTTATAACTTCTAAAAATCCTTATACTTATATTGAAAAAGCTGAAGAAGATGGATTACCTAGAAATACTTGTAGTTGGATTAAGGGTATATATGCAGCTGTGATGAATAAAAGTGTTGATGAAGTAATCGGTGTTGTGGAGGGGGATTGTTCAAATACTCATGCTTTGATGGAAATCTTTAGGGACAATGGGATATCAGTTTTGTCCTTTGCGTATCCTTATGGAGAAAAAGAAAAGCATGGTTTTTTAAAACAACAGATTGAGAACTTAATGTTACACTTTGACATTGATTGGATGATGCTTGAAAAAACTATTAGCAAAATCGACACTATTCGCGAAAAATTGATGTTACTTGATAAGTTGACTGTGGAAGGTTATGTAAGTGGTCTTGAAAACCACTTATGGCTTGTGTCTTCTACCGACTTTAATTCTGATTATATTAAGTTTGAAAAAGAATTAAAACAGTTTCTTGATGAAGTGAAAAAAAGGAAAAGAAAAGATGCAAAAATTAGATTAGGGTTTATTGGAGTTCCCACCATTTTTTCTGATATATACCAATTTGTAGAAGAGAGAGATTGTGCTGTGGTTTTTAACGAGGTACAAAGACAATTTTCTATCCCATATCTCGAATATGATTATATAGAACGATTTGTAAGATATACTTATCCCTACGATATAACTTATCGTCTTACAGATATTAAAAAAGAGATTGTTAATAGAGAAATAGATGGTATTATTCACTATGTACAATCGTTTTGCTATAGGCAGATACAAGACGTAATTTTCAAAAAAGAGCTAGATATTCCTATTATAACTATAGAAGGTAATGATCCTGAGTCAATTGATGCAAGGACGAAAATAAGACTGGAATCTTTTATTGAAATGTTAATTGGGAAAAAAATGTGATGTGTGTGGATAAGTTCAATATTTTCTAATAACGAAATTTTTTCTGATTATGGCTATTTGCAAAAGCAGATATGATTTTAACTGGGAAGTTTTTTTTATGAATAAACTTGGAATAGATATTGGAAGTAGATTTGTGAAAATTGCTTATTACTGCAAAGATGACTTAATTTTAAAACGTATTGATACAATACAATTTTATAGAGATTGTGTGAAAAAAAATAATGGAGAAATGGTGGTCAACTTAGATAAATATGTAGACAATTTTTATAATAAGGAAATTGTTGCTACAGGTTATGGTAGGAATGTAATGTCGTTTAGAAATGCCAAAATAATTTCGGAAATAAAGGCTCACTTTAAAGGGGCTTTAAACCAGATGAATAAAGATAATTTTACATTGATTGATATTGGTGGGCAGGATTCTAAAGTTATTTGTGTGAAAAATGGATATATAGAGGATTTTGTAATGAATGATAAATGTGCGGCAAGCACAGGTAGGTTTTTAGAGAATGCGGCAAATATACTTGGTATAACACTTGAGGAGCTTTCAGCGGAAGTTAAAAATCCTGTAAAGTTAAACAGTACATGTGCAATTTTTAGTGAATCTGAGATAATTGGTAAATTAGCAGAAGGTTATAAAATTTCAGATATAGCTGCAGGTATTAATGAGTCGATAGCAAGGCGTATTTTTCCTATGATTAAAAGGTTTAAAAATCAAATATATTATGCATCAGGCGGGGTTGCTTCTTTTTATGGTATAATCTTTTTTCTTGAAAGGTTTTTAGATAATAAGATTGTACTAGTGAAAAATGCTCAGTATAATGGAGCAATTGGATGTTTGTTTTATTAGAGGAAAAGTGATATGAATGCTAATAATGGTATCATTAAAGATGATTTTCCTTCTATTTTAGAGAGTCTAAAAGTAGCTTTAGAAGTAATATTGTTTAGTGAAAAAGCGTTAATAAAATTGATTTTAAATAAAAAACACAGTTTAAACTTAGTATCATTGTTTATTCTAATGCTTTCTTTACCTGTAAAAGGTATTGGTGGTAAAATAAATTATAATATTGGAAATATAATTGAAGCTATTTTGCTTACACTTTTTTTCATATTATTTTTATATTTACTATCACCTAACAAAAAGATATCTATAGGAGCGTTTTTTAGGATTTTTTTAGCTTTTGAAATAATTGATATATTAGCAGTGATTACGTTATTTTTACCGTATACTTATTTGAAATATTTTTATGCATGTCATATTGCATGGTATTTAAGCTTATCAGTTTTTGCATTTAGTAAAATCAATAGAGTAAACTATGTATTATCCACATTAATTGTAATGATTGCTTTTTTTACTGTAAACCTTCTTCCTGCAATTCTTTAATACGATTAACTATTTTTTCTAAATAAATCTTATTTTCATCAAAAAGAAGGAATTGGATAGTTTCTTTCATTTTATGATCAGGTATTTCCACAAAATATCCTTCACCTTCTGCAAAAACATTTTTATTTTTGTCAATAATTTTTCCTTTAACTGCAACAATCCCTTTTTTGATTTCTATAACATTCGTCATTATTTTATAAGGATGCTCAATAGAAAGTGATTTTTTAAATTTTATCTGTAGTTTTCTTGTAAAATAAAGATTTTTTCCATAACCAAAAACATATGCACACCATCCCATAGTTTCATCTAGTAATGCTGTTGTAATACCTCCGTGAACTATTCCTTTAAATCCATTGTAACCATCGGGGATAAAAACATCTGAGCATACAAAATTGTCTTCTACATAAAATAGATGTTTAAGACCTATAGGATTTTGAGCCCCGCAAACAAAACATTTTGTAGAATGAGGCAAGTATTTTATTTTGTCCATAACGGAAGTTTAATAAAAAATATATTTTTTTCAATCACTTTTATACCTGGAGTTACCTCATTTTTTTATTGCTAGTCTAATTTATGTTTATATTTTAAATAGTTATACGTTATTGTTTATGAAAAAACATTTTCTTCATTCTCGCAAAACATTCGGTTTTGCTACGAGACAATTTTCTTTAAAACCAGAAAATGTTTTTCCATAAACAAGTTCAAGCAAGGTAATACAAAAAATGGGGTGACTCCAGCCTTTAATTATTCTTGATAAAAATTATTGGTTTTGTTAACATCAGTTAAAAATCAAAGTTATGGAGGTAGTTTGTGGAAAAATTTAAAGTTTTAATCACTGATCATATTGCTGAGGAAGGTGTAAAAATTCTCCTTGATAGTGGAAATATAGAGGTGGAAGAAAAACCAGGGATTTCTCATGATGAGCTTAAAAAAATTATCGGCGATTATGACGCAATAATTACACGCAGTGGTACGACTGTGACCGCTGATTTATTGGAGAATCCTGGAAAATTAAAGATAATTGGTCGTGCAGGAGTAGGGCTTGATAATGTGGATATAGAGGCTGCTAGTAAAAAAGGGATAATAGTTATGAATGCTCCTACTGGGAATACTCTTGCAGCCACTGAATTGACAATGGGAATGATGCTTGCTGCAGCTAGAAAAATTCCAGCTGCTAATAATTCTTTAAAAAATGGTGAATGGAATAGAAAAAAGTTTATGGGAATTCAACTTTTCAATAAAACATTAGGTATTGTAGGGCTTGGTAGAATTGGAAGTAATGTAGCTATTAGAGCTAAAAGTTTTGGTATGAAAATTGTTGCATATGATCCATATATTAAGAAAAGCAAAGCAGACTCTTTAGGTGTTACACTTTTTGAAAAACTTGAGGATTTGTTAAAAATATCTGATATTATAACGTTTCATACTCCTCTTACTAAAGAGACAAAAAATATGATTACAAAAAAACAAATTGAAATGATGAAGGATGGAGTTATTTTGGTAAATTGTGCAAGAGGCGGAATTATAAATGAAGATGATTTGTATGAAGCTTTGAAATCAGGCAAAGTTTTTACTGCTGCAATAGATGTTTTTGAAAAAGAACCACCAAAAGGCAATAAACTACTTGAACTTGATAATCTATTTGTGACACCCCATATAGGTGCTAATACTGAGGAAGGTCAAAAGGGGGTGGCTGTTATTATTGCTGAACAGATTGTAAATGCATTACAAGGAAAATCATATATGAATGCTGTAAATATACCTTTTATGAAATCTCAGTTACCTTTAGATTTACAAATTTATTTTGAGTTGATTGAGAAAATTGGTAAGTTGGCGGCTCAAACTATTAAGGGAAGACCCGATGAAATCAAAATAACACTGGTTGGTGAAAAGTTTGAAGAAGATATTTGTGAGAGAACTTTTGATACACCATTTAGCTACCAGCCATTTACAATAGCTGCCATAAAAGGATTTTTAGAAGTAAGTATGCAAGAAACTGTATCTTATATAAATGCACCTTATTTTGCTAAAGATAGAAGTATCAATGTAGTAGAATCAAAAAGAGAAGTGTATGATAAATATAATGATCTTTTGGTTTTCGAAGTTGTTACAGATAAAGAGAAAAGAGTTATTGCAGGGACTGTATTTAATGATAATGAGGGACGTATTGTTTTGTTTGATGATTTTAGACTTGATATTATTCCTAAAGGAACATTTATCTATTTTAGAAATTATGATAGACCAGGTGTTATCGGTAAAGTAGGAACTATACTTGGATCAAACAATATCAATATTGCAGGTTTTGAATTAGCTAGACAGAGTGGTGGTGAAGCTCTTGCTTTTGTATCAGTAGATAATCAAATAACAGAAGAAGTTTTAAATGAGATAAAAAAAATTGATGGTATGATTGAGGCTAATGTTGTAGAAATATGATAGAGTTAGCTATAAATAGTAAAAGTCGAGAAGAGTTGATAGATATTACTTCTGAAGTTGAAGATATAGTGGTAAAAAAGGGGTGGAATAATGGGATATTGCATATATACACCCCTCATACCACTGCTGCTATTACTATAAATGAGAATGCAGATTATACCGTAAAAGAGGATATTATAAAATTTTTATCAAAGTTAGTGCCTTCTAATTTCCCTTTTATGCATCTAGAAGGGAATTCGGATGCTCATTTGAAATCATCTATTATTGGCTGTAGTGAAAATATAATTGTAGAAGAAGGTAGATTAGTGCTTGGTACTTGGCAGGGTGTGTTTTTCTGCGAGTTTGATGGACCACGCAGAAGAAAAGTTTATTTAAAATTTATTAGTGGTTAATATTTTTTTATGTATAAACAGTTAAGAGTTTTGCAAGAGAAGTTGAGTAAAAAAGCAATTATTAAAAAATTTGATAAAAAAGTTAATTTTGCTGCAGGTATTGATGTTTCTTTTTCAAAAAGAGATAATTTAGCTTTTTGTTCAATTGTTGTGGTTGATAAAGATTTTAATATCTTAGAAGTACAGAATTTTCATAAGAAAATAAATATGCCATATATCCCAGGATTGCTTTCATTTCGTGAATTACCTGTGATTTATGGTGCTTATAAAAAATTGAAAGTGCCTGCTGATATTTATATCCTAGATTCTCATGGAATTGCTCATCCTAGAAAATTTGGATTGGCAACTCATTTTGGAGTTGTTTTTGGAGTGCCGTCTATAGGTTGTGCCAAATCTAAGCTTGTAGGTGAGTTTGTTGAGCCTGAATTAGAAAAAGGGAGTTTTAGTTATTTATATTATAGAGATGAAAAAGTAGGCGTAGTTTTGAGAAGTCGTACGAAAGTAAAACCTATTTTTGTATCACCTGGACATTTATTAGATATTGAAAGTAGTGTGAGGATTGTTATGCAATTTTTGGGCAAATATAGATTACCTGAACCTACCAGACAGGCTCATATATATGCAGAACGGTATAAAAGATCGATTGTTAATTTAAATTAGTTGATTTTTATGAAATTATGTTTTATTTATAGCTTATAAATTCTAAAGGTCTAAAATATGGTTGATAAATTAAATAGATTATGTGTTGAGTATAAACGTAAAATATATTCGTATGATGATATAAAGCAGTTTTATGAAAAGTCGAGAAACATAAAACAGTTTTATGAAGAGTTAGCTAAAATTTTATTAGAATGGGAAGAGGAGTTTATTACAAGTTGCTATGATGAAAATAGCTTTGAAACAAATTGGTTTCTAAATGGTAAAATAAATCCGATAAAAAATATATTAAAAGATCATTTAACAAAAGGTAGGAAGAACAAATCTGCTATTATTTGGCGAGGTGCCGATTATTCAGAAAGGATTCTTACTTATCAATCGTTATATTCAGATGTATCTAAGTTTGCATCGGCATTGAAAAAGTTAAATTTGAAAAAAAATGATAATATTTTGATTTATATGCCAAATATTCCTGAGCTGATAATTGCTATGCTTGCATGTGTTAAGATTGGTGTTGTTCATACTGTATATCACCCCAGTTATTCCCCTGAGAATTTAGCTTCCAGGTTTGATGATTGTAAATATAAAGTGATTATCACAGCTGATGGATATTACTCGAAAAATACGATTAATTTAAAGAAAAAAGTTGATGAGGCTATAAGTATTGCAAGACATAAACCTAAATTATGTATTGTAGTTAAAAGATTAGGGCAGCGTATTCATATGAAGCCTTTAAGAGATTTATGGTATCATGATTTGATTAGTGATGAGGATTATTCAAGAGCTTTTGCAATCGAAGAAGCTGTTTATGACGCAAATGACACTTTGTTTAGCTTAATTACTTCAACTCATCTGAAAGAACCGAAAGCGCTAGGGTATAGAGTCGCTGGTTTTTTGTTATGGGCTAAGTTTTCTTATGCTCTTTTATTTGACCCATCTGAAGATGATGTGTTATGGAATACTGCTGATATTGCATGGATAACAGGGCATGTTTACAAAATTTATGGTCCACTATTGAATGGACAAACAGTATTTATTTACGAAGATACTATTGATATTGATAATGCATATAATTTTTATGAGTTTTTGGATAAATATAATATTACAAAATTTTATACAACTCCTACTATTTTAAATAGGTTAATGAGAGCTGATGAAAAAAAAGGGATTTTTAGGAGACAAAATCATCTACGGCTCATTGCGACTGGTGGTGAGAAGAGAGATGAAGAAAGCTTAAATTGGGCATTTGTGAAATTATTGAACAGAGCACACCCTGTTATAAATATATTAACAATTACTGAGGCAGGAGGTGCTGTAGCTGCTCAAATTCCAGGTTATAGTAAAATAATTGATTTGTTTGCTGTAGGAGAGCCATTACCTGGTATAGATATTCAAATAATAGATGGTAAAACAGGGGGGGTTGTAAAAAAACATCACACTAAAGGAGAATTAGTTTTTGCATCACCATTTCCTTCTTTGACCTCTGGAATATGTGGTAATAAGCAAATAATGAAATCCATTTACCTTAAGGAATATAATAAAATAAAGTATTTTAGAACAGGAGATGGAGGAGAGTATATTGGCAATAACTATATTAACCTTCTTGGTCGTCTTGATGATGTTCTTCATGTAGGTGGGAAGAGAATAAATATGTTTATGATAGAAGATGCTATCAAGAAACACAGGTTTATAAAGGATACTGCCGTGGTTAATGTCATTGATGAGAAACGTGGAGAAACACTTGTAGCTTTTTGTGTATTAAATAAAAACTTAGATGAAAGTTTATATGATAATATTTTTAGGGAAATTAATGAACTTATTATTGACTATGTTGGAGAAGTTATTTTCCCTGATGTTTATAAAATAACTACCGTAATACCAAAAACACCTAATGGTGAAGTGCAAAGAGATATATTAAAAGAAGTTGCAATACAAATGCTTTAAAATATATTTGGAGGTATATTTGATTATGAAAGTTAAGGATTTTATGACTAAAAAAGTAATTACAGCAAATGAAAATGAGAAAATTAGAGATGTTGTCTTAAGACTGAGGGAAAGAAATGTTTCTGGTGTCCCTGTTTTAAATAATGATGGTAAGGTGGTAGGAGTTTTTAGTGAATCTGATGTGCTTTCTCAATTACCAGATATTTTAAATGAGGCAGAACAAATTCCTCTTATTGATGTAAAAGAGCTTACTGATGCACCTGTAAAGACTATTATGGGTAAGCCTCCAATTACAATAGGTCCAGAAGACTCACTGAAGAAAGCAGCAGAGCTTTTTTTGACAAAATTTATTCACAGACTGCCTGTCATTGAAAATGATAAGCTTATAGGGATAATATCGCTAGGTGATGTTTTAAAAGCTTTTATAGAAAATGAAAAATATGATTAAACACTGGAGTAATTATTATGTTTGAGACATTTTTAAAAACATTGCACAAAACAGTTAATCCGCACACTTTTCCTGTAGCAACAAAGTTTATTAAAGATTATAATATACTTAAGAATGTAAAAATTAGACTGAAAAATAAGAAACTTGCTGTTTGTCAGCAGATTGCATATTCAAGATACTATGGTTGGTCCACGTATGTTGAAGGAGATTACAGCTATTGCGTTTTAGGTGCATGCAATTGTGGACTAATAAAACCACCTAAAAGAGTGTTGGAAGGTGAAGTAAACTGCTCTGTTTATCAGAAAGATTTAGAAGCAGCTAAAAATATGCAGACTTTAATGCCAAGAGTTGATGAGAGTTTTCAAGGTTTTTTAACATATCCACTATCTAAACCTTTAGATGGGATTGAACCAGATGTGATTGTAATATATGTGAATACGGCACAAGCGATGAGGTTTATACAAGCTTTTCTTTATCACAGAGGTGGTGAATTTATTATTAAAAGCAGTGGTGATGCAGGTGTTTGTTCAAGATGTGTGGTAGAAGCTTTTAAGACTAAAGAACCAAAAATAGAAATACCTTGTCTTGGAGATAGACGTTTTGCAATGGCGCAGGATTTTGAGCTTGCAGTGGGAATACCTTATGTTAAAATTGATGAGGTTATTGAGGGGCTTGAGGCTACGCATAAAGCTGGTATTAGATACCCGATACCCTTTGATTTAAAAGAAGAGTGCAGTTTGCCAAAAAATTATACAACTCAAGGATAATACCTAATGAAAAAAGTTTAAACTACAACTTTTTTATAAATAAAAATTATTTTGTTCATATTTGTTTATAATAGTTCTATTATTTTTTTGTAAATATGGTTGAGACAAGCAGTTTTATAGTTGAAATATATTAGATTATGATTTAAACTCTTTTAAAAATATCTGATTACGTTGTATATGGTTATAAATTTTTAAATGTGGACTAATATATTTTTGTAAAAGGATGGTTGATGGAAGATAACAAATTGATAGAGTTCCCTTTTTTAGAAGGTATTTATGAAAATAATTTTAAGCTTGTTAATTTGTTACAAACATTTATTGAGCAAAGTAAAAAATATATGCTTTTATTAAAAAATGCAATTAGTGAAAACAATTATTCTGATATAAAAAAGTTATCGCATAAAATAAAAGGTTCGATAACATATTTAGAAATAAAAGAGATAATGGAAGTTTTGGAAAAATTAGAAGATGCTGCAATTGATAAAAAGATGAGCAATATAATAACATTATATGATGTTTTAGAAAATAAACTTAATAACATTTATAATCAGATTAATAAATATATTGAAAATATAAAATAAATATTTTTAGTAGATATGTGGATTTTTTGACATTTTATTATATTGTATTATAAAAAGGATTAAAATACGTTTTTAAATGAGTAAAGATAAGTATTAACAGTAAATGTGTTTATTTTTTTAGCAAGTTAATTGATTTTTTGTAAATTAAATCTTTTCTTTATTGTCGATATAAATAAATCAATATTAATAGGTTTTATTAAAAAATCGTCAAAACCTAATTCTTTTAGATGCTCTACCTCATCTTTAAAAGCTTTTGCAGTTAAAGCTATAACATAAATGTCTTTAAAATTACTCCTTATTTTTTCTATTGTCTCATAACCGTCCATTACAGGCATTTGGATATCAAGCAACACTATGTCGTATTTTTTATTTCTTAATTTATTCATGGCTTCTAAGCCATTTTCTGCTTCATCTATTATGACATTATAGTCTTTTAAAATCTCTTTTATTAGGTATCTGTTAGCAAAATTGTCTTCAACGAGTAAAACATTATATGTCTCTTTTTCAATAATATTTTTTGTATCGACAGGTGTGTCATTTTTTTCTTGTTTTGGCTCTTTTATAGTTTTTGGAACATTTAAAAATTTGTTTAATAGTTCTTTTAAATATTGTCTATTATCTTTACCTTTAATGAAAAAACCTTTTACAATATTTTTGTACCCTAAAAATCGTTTTTTATCTAAGCTCATTGCTGTAATAATTATAACGTTTGTTTTTATATTGTTAACCAATAAATTATCTAAAATTTCAAATCCACTCATTTTAGGCATATCTAAATCTAGCAGGATAAGGTTAGGAGATTCTTTCTCAATAATATTTTTAGCATCTAACCCATTAGTAGCAATAAATACTTTTAAATTTAAAGGAAATTCTTCTAATAGTTTTTTTATTTCACTTAAAACAAGAACATCATCATCAGCGACTAATATTTTTGCATTGTAATTATCTGAATTTTCAGTTTCCATATTTTTATCGAGAAATTCCATAGTAATGAATTCGTCTTTTTGATCAAGTTCATTTTTAGAAATGCTTAATTTCATTGGGAGGTAAATAGTAAATATACTTCCTTCTCCAACAATACTTTTTACTTCTATTTTACCTTCTAATAAATCAACAAGCTTTTTTGTGAGTGCTAAACCAAGACCAGTCCCTTGTATGGAATATTTCTTCCTAAATGTTGTAAACGGTTCAAAAATATGTGGTAAAAACTCTTCTGGAATACCTTGTCCTGTATCCGCCACAGAAATTACAATGTTTTGGTCTTGAGTTTGCACAGACATCTCTATTTTGCCTTTATCAGTATATTTTACTGCGTTTGATAAAATATTTAGTAGAATTTGTATAATTTTATGTTTGTCTGTTTTTAAAATTAGATCACTGTCTTCAAAATTAACTTGAAAATCAATATTCTTTTCTATACAAAGAGGTTTTATTATCTTTGATACATAATTTATTATTTCGCTTATTTTAAATTTTTCTATATTTATTTCTAATTTACCAGATTCTATTTTTGACATATCAAGAATATCGTTAATAATATTTAATAATTGCTTTCCGCTTGTGTGTATGATTTCTAGTTTTTCTAACACATCATTATCTATATTTTTGGATTCTAATAAAAGTTTACTTAATCCAACAATAGAATTTAGTGGAGTTCTTAATTCGTGTGACATATTTGCAATAAATTCTGTTTTATATTTTTGTGCATTTTTTAATTTTTTACTATATTCTTCTAATTCCTGTTTTTGAACTCTGAGTTCTTCAGATTGAGCTTCCAGCTCTTCACTTTGAGCTTGCAACTCTTTATATTGAGCCTCCAAAATTCTGTTTTTTTCTTCTAATTGATTTCTCATATTTAATAAAGCTTCTGTATATTTTAATTGTTGGATTGCGTAACCTATATGTTTTATAAGTCCTTGTAACGTCATTATGATATTCTTATTTAGATCTTCAAAAGATAAACACTCTAAAACTGCAATTACTTCATTTTTATATAAAATAGGGAAATAATTAACAAAAAAAGAATCTATGTTACTCATGCCGGATAAAAAGATTATATTTTTATTTATATTTTTTAAATAAAGAGTATAATGCTTTTTTTGGTTAATACTAAAGCTACCTATGAACTGATCAACATCAAATTCTTTGTTGATTTCATAATTATTATGACTACATTTTGCGTACTTTAGTAAGAGTTTTTTGTTTTCATTATCATATAAATATCCCGACCCACCAAATATAAAATTGTTTTCTATCAAGGTATTGAATATGCCGGCAAATAAATCTTCAAAAGTAGATGAATTATTGATTTTTTCCAGTATTTTGGTGTTTACTTTATTTAACAACTCATATTCTTCTAAGCGTTTATAAATTTCTTTATATTTTTTCCATTGTTTCATTGAAACTATAACAACAATAAATGAGATAAAAATTGCATTTAGGAAAAAAAGAGTGAGTAAAACATGAGATTCTCTTTGATGTTTTATGAAGAAGATAGGCACCAAATAAATTAATGGGTATAAAAACAGCATTATTATCAAGTAAAATTTATCGTAACTATAAATATGAGGTATGTTGTATTTTATTTTCATGGGGCTATTACCCTTCATATATAAACTTATAAACTTTAACACCTTCAAATAATTCTTTAAAACGATTTGTATATTTTTTATCTATATACTCACTTTTACCCAGAAAAAGATAACTATCAACAGCCAAAATATCAATAAATTTTTTAATTAAGGTCTTTTGTGCTGCTTTATCTAAGTAAATTAATAAATTTCTACAAAATATAAAATTATATTTAAATACACCTATAATCTTACTGCAATTTGTATCTAAAAAATTTTCATTTATAAACGTAATACTTTCATTAGGTATTAGCTGCTTATTAAATATAAACTTATCATTCTGATTGATAAAATATTTCTCTATGAATTTTAGAGGTACATTTGTTAATGAGTTTTTATTATAAACTGCTTCTAAAGCATCCATGACAGCATCATGGTCTATATCTATACCTACAATCTTATAATTAAAATTTGGGTTTTTTTCCCTGTATTCATTTAATATCATTAATAACGTGTAGACTTCTTCACCAGAAGAACAACCAACACTAAGCACTTTAATATAATCACAACCTTTTTTTGTCAATGTATTTACAAGATTATCAAAAATATAAAAATATAAAGGATCTCTGAAAAACTCTGATGTGTTTATAAGTATAATATTAGCTAAAGCATCAACTTCTGTGTCAAGATTATCTAAAAGGTAATTATAGTATGACATTATGTTTTTAAATCCCAATGCAATTAATCTATGACTTATTCTTCTAATAATGGTGTTTAGTTTGTATCTAGTAAAATCAATTTTTTTATGTTGATATAATATCTCGAGGATTTTATTTACAATCTCAAGGTCCTCAATCATCAACTAATTCCTCTGCTATTGAAAAAAAATATCCTATTTGACTAATTATAGTTTCTAACGTGTTGAAGTCAATACCTAAATTTTCAACTATGTCAGATGAACTGTTAAAAGGTAGTTTTGATATATATATATTTGAACCTAAAATATAGTTTGACACTATAGAGTTTGAAAAAGCTATAATTGAAACAAATCTTCTAAACTCAGGACTTGTGTATTGTGGAGTATGATGATTATAGACAGCTTCACATATAATATCAGGAATATTGATTTTTTTTAAGAAATCACCTCCAATTTTTGCGTGCAAAGTGTTTTTTATAGAATTTTCTACAAACTTTAAAACTTTTGCTCTGTCAGAGACATTGTACTTTAATCCTGAGTATTTATCTATAAAAATTTTACCTATGTCATGAAATAAACCTGCAAGAAATAACTCATCAGGATTACAGTCAGAATATTCAGCAATATATTCGGATAGTAGAGCAACAGTGAAAGCATGAATTTTATAACCTCTTGAATCAATTGAATAGAACTTTAATTCATCAACGCTTATAGAATTCATTAACTCTGAATATATAAACTTGAAAAAATTTTTGATTCCAAGGTAAGAGAGTGCTAATTTTATATTTGTTATCCTTGTTTTGGGAGAATAGTAGGAAGTATTAACGTGTTTAATTATTTTTAACGCAAGAAAGTCATCACTTTTTATTATCGTTTCAAGCTGATTAAGATCGGTATCTTCTTTTTGTAGTTTTATAAGTTTTATTAGTTTATTTACTCGTGGTTGTAGTTCAAATTTAATTTCATTTATTTCATTTAAAAATTTGGAATAGTCTATGCTAGAAAAATCATCTTCTTCATATTGCTTATTGTCACCTAATGTTAGGATATTAAATTTGAAATTATCAGTATAAAATATCAAAACTCTTGGTTTATCCCCTAAACAATTTTCATGCAAGATTTTGATATTTAACTTGTTTAATATATTTTTAGTGGTAATATAGTTTTGCATTCCTATATCGAAATAATCTGTACCACCTATACTGCTTCCTCCTGCTATTATTGCTTTGATATTAGATTCTTTACAACCGTATTCTTTCATAATTTTTATTAAATGAATAATACCTGTATCTGCATATGCTGTGATGTTTTTATCTTCCAATTTATATTTTTTGTAATTTGGAAGCAAAATATGTATTCCTCCTACAACTTTTAATTCAGTATCAGCTAAGATAACTCCTATGCAAGATCCTAATACAATTTTTATTTTACATGGAATGTTTTTTATTACTTCACATTTACCAATATCAATATATATTTCATTTAAATAATTATTTGATTTTGCTAATAAGTTCTTCATTTCTACTAGACTCCTATGTTATTAGTATTGGATATTTTTAAGTTATATTATAAGGTAAATTTATCAATGGTGAAGTTTTTTAGTTATTATATTTTTTTACTTTTTTTAATAAGTTTAAATTGTTTGAAAACTATTTTTTTTATATTATAATTAATAAGAAAGTGAGGTTTTTATGTGTTTTAATTCAAATGATTTAATTAGAAAAATTTATCATGATGGAGTTAATTTTTTAAATCCTATTAGAGAAATTATAAAACTTAGATTTTTAAATGATGAAATAACAATGCAAATGTGTTATAATATTTCTGTTTGTTTGGATTTACTCTGTAACTCAAGAATAATGGTTTTTTTAGATAAATTTGATGAAAAAAGTCAAAAGGAAGTATTTCCTTTATGCAAGAGTTTTAAAAGTGTTAATTCTGACTTAATGAATAACTATTTAGTAAATAAAGAGTTTTTAACAATTGATGACTCTGATGGAAAAATGAAGAATATTTCAATTTCTACTAATAAAAGACTTTTTGATACTTTACTGTATAATTTGATGGTTAATGCATATAGGCATGGTAGAAGCATGGAAATTAATATTAGTGATAACTTGATTATTATAAGGAATGAGCTGATAAATATTGGTGAACGGTATAGTTCTGTTTTTGAGTTTCCAGTTAAAACTGATAGGTTTGGTGTCAGTGGTTCCGGGTTAGGATTAAAAGTTGTGAGGAGAATAGCTGAAAAATTAGGAATAAAGATAACAAGTAGTATAGCAAAAAAGAATATTTCAGTTACTATAAATTATGATCATATTGTTGTATAGTGGTTAAAAATATTATATTGGTTATTGATAAAGTTAACGCATTGTATTATTTTATAATATACGTTAAGTTTGTTTGAATTTAAACATGTGAAATAGATTAAATTGATTTTTAAGTATATGAAATATCGAGGGTAGTTGGAATGTATGTGTGGTTAATTGATGATAATACGCTACATACTATGTTTTTTAAATTTGTTTGTGAAGAACTGGGCGTCAAATACAAAGTTTTTTTATCGGCTGCTAAAGCCAGAAATGAGTTAAAAAATGTTGAATGTGAAGAAGATATTCCTGACGCTGTTTTTATAGATCTTGTATTAGAAAATGGAGAAAGGGGGGAGAGTTTATTAGATGACATTAAATCTATGTGTAGTAATAAGAGATTAAAATTTATTGCTTTTACGGCAGATATAGTTCAGGAGAGTAGCTTAAAATCTATTGGTTTTGATAAGATTGTTTATAAACCAATAAACAAATCTAAATTAATAGATATTTTAAAAGGGTTAAAGTATGAGTTTTCAAGGATTAGTAAATAGCATAAATAATATTTTTACAGAAATAGTTGCTTTGATAAGCGAAATAATAACTTATAATGATAAGAAATTTAAAAAGATAGTGGAGCTAAATAATTATATTGATTCAAATATTAATCATTTTGTATCTGATTTATCTAATATAATAAAAGAAATTCAAAAATCATTAATGGAGAAAGTAAGTGAAATTGATATTAATAAACTGAAAAAAGATATAGAAATTGCTACTTCTACTTTTATGGGAATTACGGATGATTTAGAAATACTGTCATATAACACTATATGTAAAACATTGAATTTAGGTGAAAAAGGAGCAACTATTGCATATATTAGTAAAGAGATAAAAAAGCACTCTGATAAGGCAAAATTTTTGTTAAAAGAAGTAGGAGATAATTTTAACAAAATATATGAAGATTTTACAAACACACTGAAAATATTGGATTCTGTGCAAGATAATTTTCAATTTATTGATGAAGATAATATAAAGAAGATCGAAAATATACCTATTATTACAGATGTATCAAAATTAATAGAATATTCACAGTTTCATGATATTTTTGTCCAGCAAATTGCTAAAATAGAGGAAGCATTGAGCAATTTAGATTATAAAGATGAATCTTCTTATCAACAGGGAAGAAAGTTAAAGATTTTTGAAAGATCTGTTGAAATTTTAAACGGTATTAAAGATGATATTGTCGAAATCTTAGGTAACATCAAGGATGAGTTGAGTTCATATATTTATAATCTAAATTCTGACACCCAAAATATTCTTAGTAAGACTGTTATAACAGAGAGGATTTTTAGTGAAACTTTTAAAGAGAGTGATCACTTATTTAATATTATAAATGACATATCTAAAAATATAAATGAAGTATCAAAAACGTTAATGATAACTCAAAGTAATATTTTAGATTTGAAGAAATTTAGTAAATCTTTTAACATCTTAATTGTAGTTACTTCTATTGAAATAGCTAAAATTGGTAACGATTCATTATATAGTCTGGTAGATTCAATGAACAAAACCCATAATAAACTACAAGAACTTATTGAGATTCTTTTTAGTACTATAAATATTTGGAAACAACTGAGTGATGAAATTGATGTTATTTTGGAAAAAAGTAGATCATCTTATTCTGATTATGAAAAAATGAATGTTGATAAGAAAATTAATGATTTAGTAGAAAGTAATAACGAATTAGAAAGTCAGTTGAAAGAATTAAAAGCTATATTCCATAGAAAGGATTATAGTAAACTTTTTGAACAATATGAAAAGGAAATAAAAAATATTCTTATAGATATGATACAATATTTCAATAACGAACTTAATAGAATTAATGACAATATAACTGACAGTATTAGATCATCTAATGAGTTTATAAAAGGATATACTGAGAATGATATATACCAAATTAAAGCAAACGAAGAAGATTTATCTCAAGTAGAATTTTTTTGATATTTTAATACTGTACAATATATCGTTCAGTGTTTTTACGTATAGCGTGTTGTTCTTTAAATGGTTAATTTATAAGTTTATTTGGGTTAATAAGAATAACAGCTTTACCACTACCTAAAATTGTAATACCTCCTATATATGATAAGTGAGATAAATATTTAGGAACAGGTTTTACTGCAATATCGATGATATTGTTATAGTTGTCTACGATTAAACCAAATTGTCTGTTTTCTGTTTTTAAAACTATTATACTAATTTCGCCTTTAAAATTTGTTTTTTCTTCTCCCAAAATTTCAGATAAAGAATATATCGGCAAAACATGATTTCTGTAATAAATACCATAGCCATAATGTAAATCTCTTATCTCTTCTGCTGAAACCTTTAATGTTTCAATAATATCTTCGATCGGTATGGCATATTGTTCTTCGTTATTATCTATCAATAAAGCAGTGGAGACTCCGATGGTCATAGGTATCTTTAAAATTATCCTTGTTCCTTCATCTTTTTTTGTTTTAATATCAATACTTCCTCCAAGAGATTCGATAGATGTTCTGACAACATCCATTCCAACACCACGGCCAGAGACATCTGTTACTTTTGCAGCTGTAGAAAAACCTGGTTTAAAGATAAGATTTATGATTTCATCATCTGTTAGAGTTTCATCTGGTGAAATAAGTCCTTTTTCTAATGCTTTTTTATAAACTTTATCTTTATCTATTCCTCGGCCATCATCACTAACTTCAATGTATACAAAACTACCTTCTTGAAAAGCTTTTAATACAAGCGTACCTACCTCAGGTTTGTTTTTAGAAACTCTTTCTTCAGGTGTTTCTATCCCATGGTCGCAGGAATTTCTAACAATATGTATCAAAGGGTCATTTAGTAAATCAGCGACTTTTTTGTCAATTTCTGTATCTTCTCCTGTTATAATAAGGTCTATTTTTTTCCCATGTTTTCTTGAAATATCTCTAATAACTCGAGGGAATTTCTGAAAGATTTGTTTTACTGGAATCATTCTTAAAGACATTATATCAGATTGAAGATCTTGAGCAATTCTTGATATCAAATAAACATTATCCTTAAATTCTTTTATTATGTTTGTTGGTAAATTATAATTTTTGGCTAGTTTGTTAACAAGGTATTCATAACTATTTTTTGCAACTATCATTTCACCAATTGTATTAGTGAATTTGTCTATTTTTGTTTGATCGATTTTCATTGTTTTTGATTCAAAATGTTTTTGAATTGATCCGATATCACTAGTTTTCTTTTTATACGATTCTTCCATAACTTTCTGTTTCTTCAATGCAATTTCAACTTTTTCTTTATCAACTTTACCTTTATCGACTAATATTTCTCCTATTGGCTTTTGTTCTTGTAATGCTTCTTTTAAATCATTTTCTGTGATAGCACCTTCATCAATTAAAATTTCACCAAGTTTTTTTGGTGGTGAGTTGAGTTTGTTTAAATAGTCTTTAATGGTTGTAATATCTTCTTTTATGTCTTGGTTATTCTTTAGTTTTTCGTCTAATTTTTCTATTAAATTAAGTAAGTCTGAAAATTTCATGAATGATGCAGCATTTTTTAATCCAGTAATTCCTCGAATTAACATGTTCTTATCTATTGTTTCACCTTCAGTGGCAAGATTTATAATTTCCATCATTTGTTCAGTTTGTTGTAAGAAGATATCAATACCTTCAATATCTGAAGATTTTGCTGAATCTTTTTCTAATGTGTTAGATAGTTTTTCTAAATATCTATAATTTGCTGGAATCACTATTTGCTTACCATTGATGGCATGGTTCAAAACAAGCCTTATTTCATCAATACTTTTTAAAATTAAGTCTGTTGCTTTTTCATCAAAAGCAAGCTCTTCTTTTCTAAACATTTCTAGAATATTTTCAATCATATGAGCGTAATTTTCAATGAAATTAAATCCTACGTAACCAGCATCACCTTTTATATTGTGAAAAACTCTAAAAAGTTCATTTATCTTGGCTTTATCTATATTTTTTTCCTTTTCTAAAGTAATAATAATGTTTTCGATTGAACTGAAATAATCCTCAATACTGTCTTGTAGTTCTATTAACAAATCTTTGTCAAGCCCTTCAAAGTTAACAAGATTTCCATCATCAAATTTTTTCTCTTCTTCATATTGTAAAGATATAATATCAACTTTAACACATTCAGGATCAAAAAACATATCCTTAATTTCATTTTTGTTCAAATCTGTAAAAGTATAAATAACAGGATTGATATAAAGATTTAATGGATCAAATTCATTTAACTCTGGAATAACATCTGTATCTGTTATAACTAACATTTTTTTTGATTCTTTTTTTAAATTTATAATAAATGCTAAAGGATCGTAACCATTTTCTAAAAATTCACTATCTATTGCTAGTTTGACTTGATAACAAGGAGATTCAATATTTTTATTTGTAAGTAGAAAATCTTTAATTCTATTGTCACTAATATTATTTACTGTTATATCATATTTTTTTTCTTCTAACGCCGGTTCTTTTTCTCTGAAATCTTCAATATTATCTTTTTTCAAGATTTTATTTATATTTTCTATAATATCAGTTTGATTTAAGTTGTATTCTTTATTATCTTTTGCAGCACTGATCATTTCAGAAATTATGTCTAGACCTTCTAAAATTATATCAATAACTCCAGGAGTAATTTCCACTTCATTTGATCTCATTTTATCCAACAATGTTTCTAAATGATGGCTAAAATTTGAGATTTCATCAAATCCAAAACCGCCAGCACTTCCTTTTATTGTATGTATTGCTCTAAATAATGAATTTAAAGTTTCGTTGTCTGGGTTGCTTTCTATTTTCAAAACATCATTGTTAGCTTGTTCTAATAACTCGGTTGCTTCTTCTAAAAATGCTCTTGCAAATTCTTCCATATTAAATTCACTCATGTTGTCCTCCTAACAACAACAACTATGATAGTTTACGTCATACTAATGCAATTTAAGATAATATTCCCAATAACATTTTTACATTTGTAATAAGGTCTTGTGGTTTTACTGGTTTTACGATATAAAGATTTGCCCCTGCTTTGAGTCCTGCAATTCTATTTTCATTTTCTTCTTGAGTTGTAATAATTACTACAGGAGTTTCATTACCAGCTTTTCTCAGTTCTTTTATAAAAGTTAATCCATCCATTTTTGGCATATTTAAGTCTGACAAAATTAATGAATAGTTATTGGCTAAAGCTTTTTCTAAGGCATCCATACCATCAACAGCAGTGTCAGTATCAAAACCGCTTGCTTTTAAAATGTTGGAATGAAAATGTCTTACAAGGTCTGAATCATCTACTACCAAAATTTTTAATTTCATCTTTCACTCCTTAATGTAAACAAGATGTTCTCCATATTTTTTGAGCTTAAATGCTGAGGTAATTCTTCCAACAGACTCACTATGACCTAGAAAAATATAACCTCCTTTGTTCAATGCCATATAAAAATGATTTACTACCTGTCTTCTTGATATTTCATCAAAATAAATTAGAACGTTTCTGCAGAATATAAAGTCAAATCCGCGTTTTTTCCGCAAAGCTAAAGTATCCATCAAATTTAAATGTTCAAATGTAACAAGTGTTTTAATCTCATCAGCAATACAGTAAAAACCATTGTCGTAATAAAAATATTTTTCAAAATATTCTTCAGGCACTTTACTTATACTTCTATTGCTATATCTACCAATTTTAGCACGTGATAATGCAGTTTTATCTATATCTGTTGCTAGTATTCTTACTTCCCATTCTTCAAAATTATCAATCATTTCTTTGCATATTATGGCAAGTGTATAAGGTTCTTCTCCTGTAGAACATCCTGCAGACCATATATTTATTTTGTTATTTACTGATTTTTTTTTGTTATCAATTACTTTAGGTAAACAATGTTCGGCAAATGCTTGTAATGTAGGGAACTCTCTAAAAAAATATGTTTCATTAATAGTAAGTAAATTCATTAATTCTTGGAATTCATCTCCACTTTTATCTCTAAATTTTAAATATCTAATATTCTCTGACTGAGGTACAACCCTTTTTTTCCATTCTTTTTTCGATACGTTTTGAAATAAAATAAAGTTTTTTTTCTTCAAATTTGATACCTGTTTTTTTGTAAATTAAATTTATTAAATCTTTTAGCTCAGAGGTAGATATTGCTATCATTTTTTTTCACCCATCAATTCCTCTTTTATGTTTAATAGTACTTCTTTTTCATCTGAAGTTGATACTTTGATTTTTTTATTTAACAATTTTATGGCTTTTTCCTTATTTAAACTAAACAATACATCAAATGCGATCATAACTAATTCTTTATCTTTATTATCGCATAGGTCTTCAAAGAATTTTTCTTTATTGTCAAATTGAAGAGATGATAAAATATTAACTATTTCCACTTTAGTTTCGATATCTGAGTCATTACTATTTATGATCTTTTTCAAAAAAGAGATTGCTTCTTTTGGAATACTTAATATCTTACATCTTTTTATTAGCTTATTTAATGCACCTAAAATTTCTCTAATAAATGATAAATTTTTGTAATTCAAATAGTTTAATAAATTATCAATATGAGTGCAATCACCATGATATCCAATCATTTTAAAAATGAAAGGTTTATAAAAATTATCAATTTTTCCTTCATTTAAATCAAAATAGTTCAAAACACTGTTTACAGTTTCTTTATCTCCAATATTCGTCAATGTTTCAAGGCAGGCGATTTTAAGCATTGGTTCTTCAGCTTTAAGGAAAATATCTAAGATTTTATTTTTTGCATTTGTGTGTTGCAATGTACCAATATACTCAACTGCTGTGATTTTAACATTCGATGCATGATCATTAAGAGCTGCTTCGAGAGCAGGATAAGCATATTCTGATCCTGTGGCAACAAGACTATCAAGAATTAATTTTCTTATTTCTTTGTTTTTATGATCCATTATTGATGTTAGATATGGAACTACTTCCTCACCTTTAGCTCCAAAAATTTCAATAGCAGCATTTCTTACGTAAGCATCTGTGGATTCAAACATTTTTGATATATATTCATAGTAATTGGCAATATTTATGTTTTTTAAAACATCAACAGCTGTTTCTTTTACAATTTGAGAACTGTCATTTTCAACCAACTTTACAACTTCAGGTACAAGATCTGATATATTTTCAATTAATACATCTTGTAATGCAAAAATTCTTTCATTTTCATCTTCACTTTTAAGTTTTCTTTTAATGTCATTTACATCCATAAAGCCTCCAAAAGCAATGATAAATATTTATATTCGAAAAAAACTGATTATCACTTTACCTTTAATATTTACTCAGTAACACTATTAAAAAGGTACAATTTTTTTTACAACTCCAAGTAAATCGTTTGGTTTAAAGGGTTTAACTATCCAGGCCTTGGCTCCTGCTTTTCTTCCTTCATCTTTTTTGTCTGCACCTGATTCAGTGGTTAACATAACTATTGGAGTAAATTTATGTCTAGGATTCTTTTTTACTTCTTTAATAAAAGTTATTCCGTCCATTATAGGCATATTTAAATCTGTAATTATCAGGTTGAATCTATCTTTTTCAAGTTTCATTAATGCTTCTTTACCATTTGCAGCATCTACAACTTCAAAACCTGCTGATTTTAGTGTTGCTGTTACCAACCGTCTCATCGTTACAGCGTCATCTACAACCAAAATTTTTTTAGTCATTAAAACCTCCCAATATTAATCATTCAAATTAATTCCATATAACTCAAAAACCTGAATAGCCTTTTCTGATATACCTTTTATATTATATTTCTTTTCTTCATTTTTTAGTGTTTTTAGATAACTTAAAATTAGCTGAACAAATGTTGTATCAATACTCTTTATTTTAGTTAAATCAATTTCAATCAATTTCTCGTTATCTAATGATTTTAATAATTTTTCTTTTGCTTTCTCTACAACAAAAATTTCGCATTCATCAGGGAAAGTAACTTTGATTTTCGTTTTTAATTCTTCAACTTTCATGTTGACACGCTCCTCATAATTGAGTTTATAAAGAAATATGTCTCAAGGTTAAACTATAAGCTTAGCATCCTTGCTCTAATGCTCTAATAATCTCACCAGCAATTTCATAACTAGGAAGCACAATATCTGCTCCACCTCTTTTAATTGCTTCTGCTGGCATACCAAATACAATTGCAGTTTCTTCACTTTCTGCTATGGTATAACCACCTAGTTTTTTTATTTTCACCATACCATCAGCACCATCATCTCCCATCCCTGTCATTAACACTCCAATTGTGTCAGATTGAAAGGTATTAGCAACAGAGTCCATCATAACATCTACACTAGGTTTAAAAAGATGTTCTGGCTTGTTGGGTAATCTAAGTACGATATTTTTGTTTAGTCGTTGAAAGATGGTTAAATGATATCCACCTTTACCTAAGTAACATATGCCTGGTTCAACTATATCTCCAGCCTCAGCTTCCTTCACTTTTATCTCACAATAATTATCGAGTCTTTTGGCAAAAGAAGCTGTAAAACCAGGTGGCATGTGTTGGACTAAGAAAATAGCTGCATTAATATCTTTTGGTAGATGAGGTAATACATCAAAAATTGTTTTTGGTCCACCTGTTGATATGCCTATACATACAGCTTTAAATCCTAATTTGGGATCACTTTTTTTGAAAAATCTACTTTTTACAATAGATCTTTTAGTCTTATCGACTTTACGTTTTAGAGTTTTAAATTTTCCTTTTACGGCTGCTTTGACTTTTCTTATTAGATCATCTCTAATTTGGTCTATGTTCAATGAAATTGTACCGCCAGGCTTTGGGACAAAATCAAAAGCTCCTATTTCTAGAGCTTCAAATGTTATTTCTGCATCTTTTTGAGTGAGGGAACTTACCATAATTACAGGACAAATTTCTTCTTCTACAAGTATTTTCAATGCTGTTATTCCATCCATTATTGGCATATTTACATCAAGTGTTATAACATCCGGATTAAGCTCTTTTGCTTTTGTAATACAATCTTCACCATTTCTAGCAATACCTGTCACTTCAATTTCTGAGTCAGTTTCTAACATTTCTTTAATTTTTTTTCTCATTAAAGCTGAATCATCAACAACTAAGACTTTAATTTTACTCATATGTCCCTCATAAATTTTTTAAAAGCACACTTATTTATTATATATTTCTGGATTCTTTAATTTTTTCAAGTTTTTTATATTCTTCTATACTAAACATTTTTTGAGCGTTTAAAATCATTATCATTTTGTTTTGGTCTTTTACCACATTGGTGATGAAATTACTATCTATAGAGGCTGAGAGAACTGCTGGTACATTGTCTATTTTATCTTTAGAAATTCTTAAAACCTCTTCTACAGAATCAACAATAAACCCTACTTTTAAATCATCTATATTTACAATAATCAATCTTGTAAATTCATCTCTTTCCTTAGGTTCTAAATCAAATCTTTTACGAATATCCACTAAAGGTATTACTTCGCCGCGTAAATTAATTATTCCATCAATAAATTTTGGAGTTTTTGGTACTTTTGTAATATTGGTGTATCTATTAATTTCTTGAACCATTTCAATATAAAATCCATAAATTTCATTTTCTACTTTAAATGTAACTACTTGCACTATGTCATCAGGTTTTGTTTCTAATAAATTTTCCATTGATTTTTCTCCCTCATTTTGATTTTCACTGATTTTACTTATAATATTAGTTAGTTCTTCTTCATTGAAAATTCTTTTCGAATCTAGAATTAGTAATATTCTTTTTCCTTTATCAAGTTTTATTACACTATTGACTTCTTTTGTGTTTGTATGGGAGAATAGTCCTGAAATATCTTCAATATATTTTTTTTCAACAGATAAAACCTCACTGACTTTGTCTACAAGAAGCCCAATTTTCATGTTGTTAATTTCTAAAACTAAAATTCTCGTATCATCAGTTAAGTCTTTATCATTTTTTTTAAATAGTTTTCTTGCTGAAATTACGGGGATAGTTTCATTTCTTAACGGCAAAAGACCCAAAAAGTAATTAGGTAAACCAGGAACTTCAGTGATGTCTTGATATCTTAAAATTTCTCTGATTTGGTCAATTTTTACAGCATATTCAACATCTTCAATCCAAAAACTTATAAATTTTTCTTCTTCAATGTGTTGGATATCAGTTTCTTCTTTTTTTTGTTGTTGCTGATTGTTAAAAGAACTTGATTTATCTATCTGGCAATCAATATCCATCATTTTTTCGATATCAAGTAATTGAACGAGAGAGTTATCTTTTTTAATTTTTATAACTCTGCTAATATACTTTTTTTCACGTTTTGAATCAATAACTGGTGGTAAATCTTCAGATTCAAAAGCATCTTTGCTAATAACAGATTTTACTTCTTCAACAGTTATTGCTACTTTTTCGTTATTATATTCTACGATAATAGACCTAGAATTTTCAGTAATATTTACTGGTTCTTCATAGCCTAATTTTAAAGCTAAATCTATAATTGGTGTTATTTCACCTCTTAAATTAATAATTCCAAGTAATTCAGGAGAAGTTTTAGGTACCTTAGTATACTCAGGGACTCGAATTATTCCATTTACACAGTCTGCATTTACACCATAAATTTCACCTTTTATGTTAAAAGAAATTATTTGGTTGAATTCATTTATCATATGCACCTCTAATAAGAGTTTCAAATTTTATTAAATCATGTCAGCTTGCATTTCTTCTGCAATACTTGTTATTTCTTCAATTGCACGAGATAGTTCTTCGAGCCCTTTAGCTTGTTGTTCAGATGCCGTTGCGGCTTCTTGGACGGCTTGAGCAGCTTCTTCTGCACCTGACCCTATTTGTTCAACCCCAACTTTTGCTTGCTCTAAAGCAGTAACTGATTGGTCAATTAGTTTTTCAATATCTATGGCGTCATCATTTAATATAATAAGTGAGTCAGATGCTGCTTTAAGTGATTCATTTGTTGATTTTGCTTTTAGGACTTCACCTTTTGCAATTTTTGTAGAACGTTCAACATTTAGTAGACTTAAAGTAACTTGCTCTTGAAGTTCTTTAACCATATCTTTTATTTTATCAGCATTTTCAGCAGACTCATTGGCTAAAACTCTAATATCGCTGGCAACTACAGAAAAACCTTTACCATAATCACCAGCTCTTGCAGCTTCAATGGAGCCACTAACAGCAAGCATATTTGTTTGTATAGTAACAGTTGAAATAGAATCTACTATTTTATCAATTTTTTTGGTATAAGTTTCAAGTTCTTTTATTTTCTTAAATGATTCATTATTTATTACCATAAATTTTTCTATACCATTCTCTAAACCAATGATTTTTTCGTTATTTTTATTTAAAAGATCCATACTATTTTTTATGTTTTTAATTAATATTTCAGCATCGGTTTTAGCTTGCTTTATGCTTTTTAAAGCTTCTTCAGTTACTTCCAGCGCTTCTCCAACTGTTTCTGCTTGTAGAGAAGCTCCTTCTTTTATTTGTTCAATACCTTCAGCCATTTCTTGTGCAGCTGCAGCTGATTGTTCAATGTTTGCTGATAATTGATGAGCTGCTGCTACCAATTCATCTGACGACTTGTTTGCATCTGTAGAATTTTTTAAATCGTCTGCCATCTCAGATAATTCATTTGCTGCTACAGATATTTCTTCAAAGGCTTTAACTTGCTCTTCTGTCGCTTTTCTTGATTCTTCACATGCAGCTGAAATTTGCTCAGAAGCAGTGGCAACTTGCTCCATCATTTCCAACATTTTTTTTGAATTAACTTTTAATTGTTCAGCTATTTTTTTTAGGTTATTTCCTGCATCTATCATTTGTTGAAATGCTGTAATCAATTCATTTAATGATTCTGAAACTGAATTACCACTTTCTGCTAGCAATTCTGCTGTTTTCCCGGACTCGTCAATTTCTTTGACTACTTCGCTCACCGATCTTTGGATATTACTGACAACGTCTTTAATATCATTTGCACTTTTACCAGAGACTTCAGCTAAGTTTCTGACTTCATCTGCTACTACAGCAAACCCTTTTCCATGTTCTCCAGCTCTTGCTGCTTCGATAGCAGCATTGAGTGCTAACAAGTTTGTTTGGTCTGCAATCCTTACAACAGCCTGCACAATATTACCAATTTCATTAGATTTTTTATTAAGTTCATTTATCATTATTATTGTTTCTTTACCAGCTTCTACACTTTCATTAATTCCTTTTAATAATTCTTGGATATTTGCAACAGCACTTGTCAGTATTTTTTGATTTTCTTCGATATCAGATATAATTTTTTCAGTTTTATCTGTTATAACAATGACAGATTTATCTATTTGTACTGCACCTGCTCTTGCTTCTTCGCATGCGCCACTTGATTCTTCAGCACCTGCTGAAATTTGCTCCATATTTTTTAAAAGTTGTTCAGCAGCAGCCATTGATTCTTCAACTGCGGCTGATAGTTGTTCTGAAGCTGTTGCAATTCTTTCTGATAATTGTTGTTGCCTTGCTAGTATCCTAGCTTTTGCCCTTTCTTTAGCTACATTTCTTGCTTCTTTATTTATAGTGGAATCACTGATAGTTTTTTTCTTAGATAGCGTACTTTTTTTGTCACTAGGTTTTGCTAATTTTTTCATTCAAACCTCCATATAAATTTTGTGTGGTATAAAGTAAAATACTTTTCTAAATTATATATCATACTTCGGATAAAAGTAAAAATACTTTAACTTTTTTTTAAGAGTATTGTTTTAAAACATCTAATAAGTAGTCAACAATTAGATTAAAATCCATATTTGCTTTGCTTTTCTTAGCATATAAATTTATTGGGAGTCTGTATTCTGGTGCTTCAGCTAGCTTTATATCATTTCGCAGTTTAGGAAATATTATTTTTTTATCAAAATTTTCCGAAATATCTGAAAGCATTTTTTTGGCATGATTACTTCTGATGTCAAACTGGTTTGGGATAATTCCTAGTAATTGAAGATAAGGGTTATAAAGTTTATTAATATTGTATAAGTTACTCATTAGCTGAGAAAATCCTTCTATTGCTAAAAAATTTAGTATAACCGGTACTATTACAAAGTTTGATGCTATTAAAGCATTTAATGTCATTAATGCAAGAGTAGGAGATGTATCTATAAGTATATAATCATATTTTCTTTTATAGTTTAAGAGTTTTCTTTTTAATCTAAATTCGGAGTTTTTCATGTTTATCAATGCGGAAATAATATTTTTATCAAACTTATTTGATATTGGAATAATATTATACAATCTATGCCTTGGAGTATATATTGTTTCAGAAATTGGACATTTATCTAATAAACAGTCATAAATTGAGTAGAAATCTTTATTGAAATCTATTCCACTCCAATAAGATAGATGGGCCTGTGGGTCGAGATCTATCAATAATACTTTATATCCTCTCTCTCCTAAGATAGCTCCTATATTTAAAGTAACAGTTGTTTTCCCACTACCACCTTTTTTATTTGCAAATGTAATTACATATGTGTCCATTGTTTAGAACTTTATTTGTTTAAAAATAAAAGTCAAGTTATCATTTTTTTAAAGTTTATTTGGAAAAAGGGTTAATAATGTTTACTGTTGTGTATAATGAATTATTAAACTTAGTTACTAATATTCGATTACTATAGTTTTTAGCATGTACCATGTATTGTTTTCAACAGGACAAATCAGATTTTAAATACGTTATTATGAACTATGCTTGATAGTTTTTTATTTGTTGATTTTTTTTTTTTTATTTCTATTATTATAAAATAAATGTAATTGTGTGTAAATATGGATTTATAAAGAAATGAACTATAATCTGAATAATTATAATATAATGATAATAGATGATAATTTAATGAACAGGATAATTGTTAAGGATATACTTGAAAGTTATAATGCTAATATTATAGAAGCTGAAAATGGTTTTGATGGGCTTAAAAAGCTTGATAAGAAAATTGATGTTATAATTTTGGATGCTAATATGCCGAAAATGGATGGTTTTGAATTTGTTGACCGAATAAGAAAGCTCTATGATTATAAAAAGTTACCTATTATTATGTTAACAGCAGATTTAGACACAATAGATAAACTTAAAAGCGATAAAACTGATGTCTCAGTTATTTTAGAAAAGCCTGTAAATCCAGATATATTGGTTCATTATGTGTTAAATGTGTTGAGTAATAGTTAAAGTGTTTGACAATGCGTTGTTGAGGAATTATATTAGAAAATAGAGTAATTCTTTATTTGTTTGTGTTAAACTATAAGTTTAGTTATTATTTTAAATACTGTTTGCAACGTAGTTTTTAAGTAGTTGAGGAAACATATGAGTGATATCTTTAATGTATTTATTTTAGAAGATGATATTATTCAGTTTGATGTAATTAAACATGTGGTAATGAATGCAGGTGTGGGGTTTGTTGATGGCGCCAATGATGGATTAGAAGCTATAAAAAAGCTTAATAAATATAAAAAAGATGGGTTGATTTTCGATATTATTTTAACAGATTTAAATGTACCAGGTATTGATGGTGTAAAATTTTTAGAAGAGTTGAATAGTAAAAAATTTGCTAAAAGCGTAGCCATTATTAGCGGTATGGATAATTCTATATTAGAAAGTGTTGAGAATCTTGTAAAGCATTATAATATTCCAGTTTTAGGTGTTTTTTCAAAACCATTCAATTTTTCTGTTTTGCGTAGATTGATGGAGAATTTTAAGAGTGTTGTGTTAGAAAAGATTGAATCATCTAAAACTCATAAAAGCATTGAAAAGGATAATTTATATAATAAAGATGAAATATTATTTGCAATAAAGAATAAAGAGTTTCTTTTGTACTTTCAGCCACAGATTAATTTGTTTAATAATGAAATTGTTGGTTTTGAAGCTTTAGCAAGATGGTTTCATAAAGAGGATGGTATAGTATCACCTTTTAAGTTTATATCTATAATTGAGTCTGATTTAGAAATGCAATATTTATTTACTATGCAAATATTTGATAAAGCAGTTGAATTTATGAAAAGGAGTTGTGAAATAAGTTCAAATATATATGTGTCTATAAATATATTTGTTAATTTGTTGGAGTATGATAAGTTTTTTGATGAACTCGTTAATAAAGTTAATATAAGTGGTATTTCTCCTAACCAAGTTGTTTTGGAGATTACGGAGAGTGGTTTGGCTAATGACATGGATAAAGTTTTAAGTTCATTAACACGATTTAGACTGAAGGGGTTTAAACTTTCCATTGATGATTTTGGGACAGGATATTCATCGCTAGCACAGTTAAAGGCAATTCCTTTCACAGAGCTGAAAATTGATAGAACTTTTGTTAGGAATATACAAAAAAATGAGAAAAATCAAGGTATAGTACTTTCTACAAAGTTATTAGCTGAAAAGTTAGGGCTATCTATTGTGGCAGAAGGTTGTGAAACTAAAGAAGAAGTTGATTATTTAAAAACTATTGGATGTAATATTGCTCAAGGTTTTTATTATTCTAAGCCTTTAGAATTTGAATTAGCAATAGAATATTTAAAAGATAAGCATATTTCTTAATAAAAAAATGTAAAAATATAGATTGGCTAAATTTATTGGTATAAAAGTTTATTTATTGAGAAACTGCTTTTTATTAGTTTAGAAAAACACGATTTTTTCATCATCTTTTTCTTGTTTTTTTTCTTCTGAGTTTGTAAATATTTTTTTAGCTATACGTTTTTCATCTTCTACTGTAGCTTTAGATGTCAAGATATCCATAATTTCTTTTTTTAAAGAATCAATGTTTTCATCACTTATTATATCCTTCAATAAGGATTGTAGTTTTAGTTCCATAAAGTTATCGATTTCTTTATTTCTTTCATCAACTAATTCTATTACATGATAAGTCATTTGCTTTGTGAGGTCTTCAAATTGTAAACTTGTTATAATATCATTAATTTGTTGGTATATTGTGCTGTTATCAGAAATTAAGAATTTTGTAGTTTCTGAAATTTCTTCTAAAGACATCGTTAGATTAATCAATGATTCATTTAGCTGTTTAAAATCGCTTCTTACTTTTAAACTATTACCACTAACTTTTTCAAACTTTTTCTCAAAAACAGCTATACTATCAGTTGTTTTTTTGATAACATTCCTGATTTCTTTTGCAACTTTACCCGATATATCTGCTAGTTTACGGATTTCATCTGAAACAACGGCAAACCCCTTTCCGTGTTCTCCTGCTCTTGCAGCTTCGATGGAGGCATTTAGTGATAATAAATTTGTTTTGTCAGCAATATCAGTGATTTTTTTGGTCATAGATTCTATTAATTTAAATTGATTGACAGCATTTGAAAAACTTTCAATACTTTCATTTACTTCTTCAGGAGTTATCATTTTGCTTAGTTCTTCAAGTTGTTGTTTTTTTATTTCGTCTAATATCATTTTTTTATTCTTCATATTTATACATACTCCTGACTTAATACATTCATGGTTATTTTTACACAACTGATTTTGTAATTTAAATTGGATTAAAGCGTGCAATTTATGGATGATTTTTCCTTCTATTTCTTTAGTTCTTTTCTCGATATTAGTTGTATTTAAGCTTAGTTCTTCAAGTATATTATAGAATCTGTTTATTACAGTAACAGTTTCCTTTTCAATTTTTGAGGCAATGTCTTTTAATAGCTCTTTTGTTATATTATTTACTTCTTTATTTTTTAAAGTAATTATCGTCTGAGATTTTAATAACTCAAAGATTTCTGTATTAATTTTTTCTGCTATTACATTATTGTTATAATTATAATTATGTTTTTTGTTTTTTTTCTTATAATAGGAAAAAGTCATAAAAAAAAATGATAACACCAAAATGTCATAACCTATTTGGTAATATATACTTTTAATAAGATTTCCAATTAAAATCAAAAATATTATAGAAACATAAAAGAAATAATATAGTTTCATAATAAACTCCTGTTTAAATTATTTATTACAAATGTTTTCTAATATTGAGAGGAGATCTTCTTTACACATAGGTTTGTAAAAGTAAAAACCTTGAAAATAATCACATCCAAGCTCTTTTAATATTTTGAATTGTTCGCTAGTTTCTACTCCTTCAGCTATGACTTTTAAATTTAGCTGTTTTGCCATAAAGATAATTGATTTAATTAAATTTAATATTTTATCATTATGTGGGATTTCTCTAACAAACATTAGGTCTATTTTTAAGGATTTTAATGGTAAATTAGCTAACAATGTTAAAGATGAAAATCCAGTACCAAAATCATCTAAAGAAAAATCGATGCCTAACTTGCTGATAGAATTGATGACTTTTACGACTTCGTCAAAATCATCCACATAAATACGCTCTACAATTTCAAATATTAAACTAGATTTTCTAATATCATTATTGTTTAATAAAGATGATAACTTAGTTATAGTTGATGAGTTTGTTAAAGTCTGTTTGGAAATATTGATAGCAAATTTAAAAGGAATAGGTATTTTTCTTGTGCAATTAATAACTTCTTCAAAAACAAAATGTTCTATATCAATAATTAAATTTATAGATTCTAAATATTCTATAAAACTTCCAGTTGGAACTAATTCTCCATCTTTAAACCATCTAAGTAAAGATTCTGCACCTACGATGTTTCCATCTTTATCAACATATGGTTGATAAAAAACTCTTATTTCATTATTATCTAAAGCTTTTTTCAAATGAGTTTTTAACTCTAACCGTTTTTTTGAGCTGATTTCCAATGTTTTTGAATAAAATCCTATTTTATCTTTTTTAAATTTTGCATCCAATAAAGCTATATGGGTACGATGTATTAATTCATCATAATTTTTACCATCTTTTGGGTAAATAACTACTCCAAAAGTAAAGTTGAGTTGAATTGTACTTTCTTTTATGTGAAAGGGATTTAATAACTCATTTTTTATTTTATTAATGACAATCATTATATCGTTTTCATTGATTAAATCTTTTAAAAGAATGCCAAATCTATCAGATTCTAGTTTAGCTATTATATCATAATTTCTTAAAACTTTTTTTATTCGTTCACCTATTTCACTAATGATTAAATTTCCTGCATTAAAACCGAAAGCTCTATTGATTTCTCCAAAATTTAGATGGTTTATGATAACTATTCCAAAAATAGTATTTTTATTAAAAATTGAATCTAAATAATCAACAACATTCTTTTGGAAACTTTTTGCATTAATTAATCCTGTTGTAGAGTCGTAGTTTAGGAATTTGTCTAACTCATCGATTAGTTTTGTTTCATTTGACAATTGATTGCATAAAAAGATAAAGTTCTTATGGATTTTATTTTCAAAATGGGCAACTATAGTTGTGTAGAATTTCTTAATGTTTCCGTTGATGTCATAGAAGTTAACAAACTTAGATAAAGATCCTTCTTTAATGATCGTAGTTTTTAGATTTTTATAAACTATGCTATCTTCAAATATATCTGAGAATTCACTAATATGTTTGCCTTGTAACTTTTTCGTATTTTTGATAAAAGACTTTTCTCTCATATTCTCTTCAATTTGTAAAATATTAAAATCTGGATCTGTTATGATTACCATGTCAAAACTGTTTTTAAGTGCATTATTAATGATACTCAATTTATTTTTTTGTTCTAAGTGGTTTACTAAAAGTTTTACTTCTTTCAATAAAAGTTCGAAAAAATCTGTAAAGTTTTCGTATTCCCAAGGTATAATTAATATTAACCCTTCAAATAAAAAATCGTTTTTATTTAAGGAAAGAATTATAGAAAAATAATTTATATCAAGATTTTTAATACAAATAATCTCCTTATTAAAAAGGTTTTGTGTTAATATATAGTTTGTCAAATTGTTAATCACTGATTCATTTAAGTCAGAATTTTCTTTAATATAAAAACTTAAATCTGTCTTTTCAGATTTATACTGTTTAAACAAAATGACTAGGGGAATATCTAATTTTTCAGAAATTATTTTGAGTAATTTTTTTGTAAAATCTTTGGTATCAATTAGTTCGATATACATACTTAGCATATTATAAAGAGTGTTGTAGATTTTTAGCTGAAACTCTAGTTTTTTTTCTTGATAAACAAGTTGAGTTACATCTTTTGATAAATCAACAAAATTTACTATATCTCCATGTTCTCTGATGGGCACTATGATTTTCTCAAGATGATAAAAGCTTCCATCTTCTCTTTTGTTAATTATTCGGGAAGAAAAAATTTTACCACTTTTTATTGTATCCCAAAGATTCTTATAAAAAGATAGGTCATGTAGTCCAGATTTAAAAATATTTGTTTTTTTACCAATTAATTGACTTTTGTTGTATCCACTTATTTGCTCAACTGAATCGTTGCAGTATGTAATATAGCCGTCATTATCTGTTATAATGAACCATTCGTGGGATGATTCTATTGCTTTATCAAGAAGCTCTATTTTTTTTAGTCTATTTACTTTTTGTATTAGAAACTCTAAATCAAGTTTTATCCTTGTCATTAAAGATAAATGTTTATCATCAAAGGAGTCTTTATAGCTATCATCAATAAGCAAAATATATTTAATTTTACCATCTTTTTTTATAGGTATAGAGCATGCCGAATGGATATTATATTTTTTAAAAAAGTTTTTCCAAGTGAGCATATTTTTACGATTTTGTACATTATTGAAAGTAACGATTTTGTTTTTTTTATATGCATGGAATACAGTACCTTGACTTGAGTTTGAGGTGGTTTCTACATTTATATGAAGTTTTATTAAATCAAAAGCTGCCTCAATATTTTTAGATCTACTGTAGAGCATATTCAAATTTTTAGTTTTTCTATCTATTATACCAAACCCAACAACTGTGTATCCTATAATATCAACTAAGATATCACAGGTTTTTTTCAAAACTTCTTTTTCGTCTGATGATTCGATGATTAATTTATTAATATAAGATAGAAACTTATATAGTTTCAAATATGAAAATTCCTTTGTTTTATCAACTACGAGAGCAAAGCCTGAGAATTTATTTTTATAAGAGACTGTGTATGTTATTGCATCAGTATATACTAAAGCTCCATCTTTTCCTATGAATGTATATTTATGGTATTCTTTGAGGAGTTTTTCTCCCTGAGTTCTTTTACGAATAATTGTTTCCATTTCACTTCTATTTTCATACAAAAAATCTTTTATATTTTTACCTAATAATTCACTTTTTTTGTTAAATCCGAGAATTGCTGCCATACAATCATTGGCTTCTACGATTATACCGTTGTTTTGATAAATATAATACCCAATAATATTTGAATTGTTTAAAATTCTTATAAAATCTTCTACCAACATTATGATTTCCTATGTAAAGTATAAAAGTATATATGTTAAAAATTCACTAACTATATGTTAGTTAAATTAAATATGCAAGAACTATTTTTATAAAATATTGTTTTATAAGATTGTGTGATTTTAGATTTTTGCAGTTTTCCTAACTTCACCTGATTTTTTTAGTCTAATATTTCCTTTAATTTTTTCTTTACCTTTCTGTAGTATGTTCAAGGATATATTCCTAAGTTAGTTTTTCAAAGAGTAAAAGAGAGGGAGGGTGAATCCCTCCTTACAGTTTAAAAATAGTTTATTAAGATAATAAAGAATTGGTTATTAGTTGAAAACTAAACTAGATTATAAATTTGGTTTAAAGCTTCTTGTATTTTTTCTGGTTTTTTGCCACCTGCTTGAGCCAACTCTGGTTTACCACCTCCACTACCACCGGCTATTTTGGCAACTTCTCTAACGATATCTCCGGCTTTATATTTATTAATTAAATCTTTAGTAACGCCACATATAAAGGTAACTTTTTCTCCACTGACAGAACCTACAAGAACTATTCCACTTTTTAGTTTGGCTTTTGCCATATCTATAAAATTTCTAATGGAATTTATTTCTGTATTGTCCATTCTTACTGTTAAAATTTTTATACCGTTAATTTCTTTAACGTTATTTAAAAGCTCATCAGCTTTGGAAGCGTTGAGCTTATCTTTGATTTGATTTAATTCTTTTTGTAAATTTTTATGGTTTTCAATAAGTTCTTCCACTTTTTTAGGTGTTTCGTCTATGGAGGTTTTTAATAAAGAGGCTGTTACCTTTGCAGATTTGATGATATTATTAACGAATTTTACTGCGTTTAAGGCTGTTACAGCTTCGATTCTCCTTACACCTGCAGCTACGCTTGTCTCATTAATTATTTTGAATAACCCTATATCACCGGTATGCTCAACATGACAACCACCACAAAGCTCTTTACTAAATTCAGGTATTTCGACTACACGTACTTCTTTATCATATTTCTCACCAAAAAGAGCCATAGCACCTTCTTTTATAGCTTGTTCTATAGGCTTGATAGTTTTTCTCACAGCTTTGTTTGCAATAATTTGTTCATTGATAATTTTTTCAATTTTTTCAATTTCTTTATCGTCTACTGGTGCAAAATGAGTAAAATCAAATCTGAGTCTATCAGGTGATACGAGAGAGCCTGCCTGTCTAACATGATCACCAAGTACTTCCTGTAGAGCCTTGTGTAGTAAATGAGTTGCTGTATGATTTCTTTCGGTATTTTTTCTTAAATCTTCATCAACTTCTGCTGTTACAGTTGTACCGGTTTTTAATGTACCATTTTTTATCACTGCATGATGGACAATCAATGTATCGATTTTTTTACAGTCATAAACTTCAATTTTCAGATTTTCAGCATAAAGGATCCCTTTATCACCTACTTGACCACCGCTTTCTGCATAGAATGGGGTTTTGTCAAGAATTATTTCAACCTTTTCATCTTTTTCTGCAGTTTCTGATATATTGTCGTCTTTTATTATGGCAAGAACTTTTCCATCAGATTTCAATGTGTCATAACCGATAAATTCACTTTTTATTTCTGAGATAAGTTTCTTATAAACATCGGCAACTTGAATATCACCACTACCTGTCCAGGCCTTTTTAGCTCTTTCCTGCTGTTTTTTCATTTCAGAATCAAAGCCTGACATATCTAATTTGAATCCGTTATCTTCCATTATATCTTCTAACAAATCCACAGGGAAACCGTAAGTATCATACAATCTGAATATTTCATTTCCAGGAATTACTTTCTCATCTTTATATTTTTCCAGTAGTTCTTCGGTAATGCGAAGTCCTGTTTCAAGGGTCTTATTGAACCTTTCTTCTTCAAACTTTACGATTTTTGAGACATAAGATTTTTTATCAAGCAGCTCGATATACGGATCGCTCATAAAATCCGATACATATTCACACACTTTATAAAAAAATGGTTCTTTAAATCCGAGCATTTTTCCGTGACGCATAGCTCTTCTCATTATTCTTCTCAATACATATCCTCTACCTTCGTTAGAAGGGAGAACACCGTCTGAGATTAGAAATGTAGTGGCTCTTGCGTGATCAGCAAGAACTCTCAAAGATGTATCTATTTCATCGTTTTCACCATATTTTTTGCCAGAAATTTTGGCAGCATATTCAATTACTGGCTTAATAAGATCTGTATCAAAATTACTTTTAACTTTCTGGACAACTGCCGTTACTCTTTCCAATCCCATTCCAGTGTCAATACTTGGTTTTGGTAAAGGATTTAAATTTCCGTTTTCATCACGATTGTATTGCATAAAAACAAGATTCCACAGCTCAAGATGTCTATCACAATCGCAATACGGGTCACAGTCCGGTCTTCCACAGCCTATATCGCTTCCTTGATCTATGAGAATTTCCGAACAAGGACCACATGGCCCAGTATCACCCATTGACCAAAAATTGTCCTTTTCACCCATTCTGTAAATCCTATCTGCAGGCACACCGATTTTTTCGTGCCATATCTTAAAAGCTTCATCATCATCTTTGTAGATTGTGATATAAAGTTTATCTGCCGGAAGTCCCAAAATTTTTGTTAAAAATTCCCAGGCGTATTCTATGGCACCTTCTTTGAAATAGTCACCAAAAGAGAAGTTTCCTAGCATTTCAAAGAAAGTGTGATGCCTTGCCGTACGCCCAACATTTTCAAGGTCGTTATGCTTACCACCTGCTCTTACAACTTTTTGACAAGAGCATGCCCTTGTGTAATCCCTTTTTTCTCTGCCAAGAAAAACATCTTTAAATTGGTTCATCCCTGCGTTTGTAAAAAGAAGCGTAGGGTCATTATGGGGCACTAATGATGATGATGGAACAATTGTGTGCCCTTTGCTTTCAAAAAATTTTAAAAACTTTTCTCTAATCTCTTTACCTGTCATCTATCTCTCCATTATTTTTTAGTTTTTTCAGATATTCATCCCACTCAATGGGGAGCATGTATTTCTTTTTATTGTTGCATTCTTTGCATGCTGGTACTACGTTCCCTTTTGTACTTTTGCCACCTCTTATAATAGGGACTATGTGGTCCATTGTAAGTTCTTTAGGGTCAACCTTTTTTCCACAGTAGTGACATATACCTTTTGCAATTTTGTTTTTCCACCACTGCTTTTTACGCAATTGTCTTGCTTTTTCTTTTTCTTTTTTTACAAATTTTTCATCAACTTCAATTGTAAAAAAATTGTTGTCCATATTCATTTTTCCGATTATAGTTTAAAACAGTTATATTTCAACAAAAAATCGTGCAGGAGGATGTCATGTCAAAAACAGAGTTTTCAGGCCTGGAAGAACATGGTCTTGTGAATCTTGCGAGGATTCATTGGAATCTTACCACACCTCAGTTATATGAAGAAGCTGTAAAAAGGAGAGAAGGGCTAATTGCTCATCTTGGTCCTTTAGTGGTAAGAACTGGTCACCACACAGGAAGATCGCCAAATGATAAGTTTATAGTTGATACTGACGATGTGAGGAAAGATGTTTATTGGGGAAGTGGTAACAAAGCGATTAGTGAGGAACACTTTGAGAGATTATTTCATAGATTACAGGCATATCTGCAAAATAAAGAAGTATATGTTCAAGAATGCTATGCAGGTGCTGATGAGAGACATCGATTAAAGGTAAGAGTTATAACTGAATATGCTTGGCACAATCTTTTTGCTAGAAATATGTTTATAAGGGAATTTGACTTGAATATTCATGAGTCGTTTACTCCAGATTTTACTGTTATTGATGTTCCTAGATTTCATGCCATTCCTGAGATTGATGGGACAAACTCAGAGACTTTCATCATAATAAATTTTAAAAAACGTCTTGTTTTAATTGGTGGTACAAGCTATGCAGGTGAGATAAAGAAATCTATTTTTACGGTTATGAATTATTTGCTCCCAAAAGAAAATGTTTTGTCAATGCATTGCTCAGCAAATGTTGGAAATTCTGATGATGTAGCACTTTTCTTTGGCCTTTCAGGAACCGGGAAAACTACTCTTTCCACTGATCCAAACCGTTATTTGATTGGTGATGATGAGCATGGTTGGAGTGATGAGGGGGTTTTCAATATTGAAGGTGGTTGCTATGCTAAAGTTATAAGGCTTTCAAAGGAAGCTGAGCCTGAAATATATGAATGTACTAGGAAATTTGGTACAATACTTGAAAATGTAACTCTTGATTCTAGAACAAGACGAGTAGATCTTGATGACGACTCACTCACGGAAAATACAAGAGCAAGTTATCCTCTTTCACATCTTCCTAGGGTTGTAAAAGACTCAAAAGGTGGTCATCCTAAAAATATAATTTTTCTTACCTATGATGCTTTTGGTGTTTTACCACCTGTGGCAAAGCTCACTTTTAATCAAGCAATGTATCATTTTATTTCTGGATACACAGCTAAAGTTGCTGGAACCGAAAGGGGTGTAAAAGAACCTAGAACCACTTTTAGTGCATGCTTTGGTGCACCATTTATGGTCTACCACCCTGCAGTGTATGCAAAACTTCTTGGCGAAAAGGTTAAAAAATATGATGTAGATTGTTGGCTTATTAACACAGGTCTTACTGGTGGTCCTTATGGTGTAGGAACAAGATTTAAGATTCAGCATACAAGAAACATTGTCAACTCTATTCTTGATGGAAAATTAAAAAATGTTGAATTTGTAGAGGATGATATTTTTGGATTTTTAGTTCCAAAATATGCTCCTGATGTGCCTGAAGATGTTTTAAACCCAAGATTGGCTTGGAATGATAAAAATGCTTATGACGAAACTAAAAAAAGACTTGCGCGAGAATTTATAGAAAATATGAAAAAGTTTGAGGATAATATTAGTGAGGATATTTTGAAAGGAGCACCAAAGTTAGTTGATTAAAAGAGGCGGCTCTATATAGCCGCCTCTTTTATTTTTGAACTTAAATCTTTTTATTTTTTCGTATATACTGATAGATTATGAGAAAAACGTTTTTAATTTTTTTAATTGTTTCAATTGCTATCCATATGTCCCTATTTTATTTCATAAAAATAAAAAAGCCTGAAATCAAAAATGAAAAGCCTATTTTTGTGGATATTGTTAAGAAAAAAAAGGATATACCTCAAAAAAATGATAAGAAGAAAAAGAAAATTTTATCTGAAAAAGATAAAATTTTAAAAAAGAAAGGGATAGAGAAAAAAACAGAAAAAATTCCTAAAAAAGATAACAATATTGTAGAAAGGAAAAAATTACCTGAAAAGAAAAAAAAGATTGTAATTCCTAAGAAGAAAAAGATACCTGAAAAAAGTAAAGAAATGGTGAAGAAAAAGGAGAAGAAAGGACTAAATTTAAATAAGCAGAAAACTGTAGAGAAGAAAAAAGAGAAAAAAAGAGAAGAAAAAAAGCAGGTATTTGATAAGGGGAAAGATAAAAAATTAACAAAAGATCAGGTTGCCAGTATTTTAAATCCGAAATCCATTATTTCGAAATATGCCGAAAAGAGTGAAGCTGGTTCAAAGGAAGGTGAAGATGATGTAGATGTTAGAATGATGAAGTATAAATATGCTTCTTATTTTAAAAAGTTTGAAAGAAGATTATATCAGGTATGGCATTATCCTAGAAATTCAGCTCAAAGAGGAGAAGAGGGTACTGTAAAAATTAAGTTTACTATTTTAAAGGATGGTACTATAACAAACATTAGAATACTGCAAAGCAGCGGTTATCCTTATCTTGATAAAGAGGCGGTTAGAGCTTTGAAAAAGATGAAAGGTATTCCTTTACCAGATTCTTACGGTTTAAAAAGATTGAATGTTACTGGATATTTTGTATATAGATTAAATTATCTTTTTGTGTATTGATGTGAAAAAATTTGAAATTATCGAAACTACGGCTGATGTTGGACTAAAAGTATTTGGTGAAAATAGAAAAGATTTTATTGATAATCTTATTGAAGGTTTTTATTATTTGGTTTTTGATGAAAATATTAATTTTGACGAAGGTTTAAAATCGAACCAAGTAGTAGAAAAAGATTTTGATGATTTTGAGGATTTTGTGTATGATTTATTAAATGATTTGATATTTTACCTGTATATCAAAAAAAGTTTGTTCAAATTAAATATTTTTGGAGAAAATCGAGCATTTTTTGATGTTTATAAAAATAGTTATTTTATTGAGATTGAAATTAAAGCGGTTACAAAACACATGTTTTGTGTAAAAGAAGACGAGGGTTTCTTAGAGGGTTTTATTGTCTTTGATATTTAAAAAGATTAAAAAAAGGCTTATAGGAAGTATTTTAAAGGTTAATAAGATTGTTTCGTTTGTTGGAAACGATCTGGTTGTCGGTGTATCAGGTGGTGTTGATTCTTGGGTTCTATGGAAAGTTATGGAAGAATATTATAAAAAAAATGAGATATCAGCAAAGATTTATCCTGTACATGTTGGGATTTCGGGTGATATAAAAACAAAATTAGCATTGGAAAACGTTATAAATATTGAGGTAGATAAAGGAATTCGTTTTCCCATTGACTGTTATCAATGTTCAAGAATTAGGCGTGAATATATTTTCAAATTTTGTAAAGAAAAAGGGATCAAATACATACTGTTTGCCCATCATGCAGATGATTTTGCTGAAAGGTTTTTATGGAATATGTTTTATTATAAAAAATTAGAATCTTTGCCAATTTGTAGAAGTTACTTTAAAGGAATGTTTTTTATTGTGAGACCTCTTCATTTTGTCAATAAAAAAGATATTGAAAAATATGCAAGAATTATGGGGTATGAAGATATCGAGCATAAATGTAGTGTTAAAAATAGTGTTTCAAATATAGTTAGTAAGATTTCGAAAGAGATAGGCTTAAATATTATTGATGTTGTTGGGAATATAAATTATATTATCGAAAAATATAAAATTTATGGAGAGAATAATGAAAAATAATTGGGAACTAAAATGGATGGCTTGGGAGATTACAGAAAAGTGTAATTTAAACTGTGTTCATTGCCGTTCATCCTCTGATATTCATTCGCCTGAAGGATTGTTTACTCTAGATAAATGTTATAAACTCCTTGATGATATAAAAACCTTTGCAAATCCAGTTATTGTTCTTTCAGGTGGGGAACCTCTTTTAAGAAAAGATGTTTTTGATATTGCAAAATATGGTACGAAACTTGGTTTTCGTATGTGTATGGCTACAAATGGTGTATTGGTGGACGATGAAGTATGTAAAAAGATTAAGGCGAGTGGTATTAAAATTGTATCATTGAGTCTTGATGGTTCTACAAAGGAAATACATGATGATTTTAGAGGTCAACCAGGTGCTTTTGATGGAGTTATGAGGGCTGCAGAATATTTTAAAAAATACGAAATTCCTTTTATTATAAATTCATCTTTTACAAAAAGGAATCAGCACGATATAGAGAATGTTTATAAACTTGCGAAGAAAATCGGTGCCACTGCCTGGTATATGTTTTTGATTGTTCCTACAGGTAGAGGTGAAGAGATAATGAAAGAGCTTGTAAGTAAAGAGGATTATGAGGATATACTTAATTGGCATTATGAAATGGAGAGGGATGAAGAAGATATTCTAGTTAGACCTACTTGTGCACCGCAGTATTACAGAATTTGGCACGAAAGAAGTAAAGAGGAAGGCAAAGATACAAAAAGAAGAAGTCTTAAATTTTCCACAGGTGGTGGTAAGGGGTGTATAGCTGCACAGTCCATTTGTTTTATTAGTGCTAAGGGTGATGTATACCCTTGTTCATATTTTCCTATTAGTGCAGGAAATATTTTTGAAAAAAGTTTTAAAGAGATATGGGATACATCAAAACTGTTTAATGATATAAGGGATTTTAAATCTTATGAAGGTAAATGTGGAAAATGTAAATATCTCGGAGTATGTGGTGGGTGTAGGGCAAGAGCTTACGCTGTAACAGGTGATTATATGGAAGAAGAGCCTTTCTGTGATTATATTCCGGAAAATTATATAAGAAAGTAAAATGAGAAAAAATCTTCTTAATTTAATAATATGTGTTTTTTTGTTTATTCCATTAATTTCTAATGCAGAGCTAAATTTTGGGATAGCCTCAATGATTTCTCCTGATGAAACATATTTTTTGTACAAAGATTTTGGCAATTATATTGCGAAAAAGCTTGGAGTAAAGATAAATGCTATTTTTAGAAGGAATTATGCTGATATGAATAGACTTATTGAAACTGGCCAAGTTGATTTTGCATCTATTTGTACCGGAGCATTGATTTATCTAAATAATAAAAAATACGAGATTGCTGCTGTTCCAGTAGTAAACGGTAAAAGTACATATAAATCATACATTATTGTAAATAAAAATTATGGGATAAATAATATTGATGAATTACGAGGAAGGGTTTTTGCGTTTACTGATAGATTGTCAAATAGTGGTTATATTTATCCTACATATTTGATTTTAAGAAAAGAGAAAATAAAACCAGAGCAGTTTTTTTTTCGTATTTATTTTACAAACAGTCATGATAAATCAATTTATCTTGTCAACGAAGGTGTTGTGGATGGTGCTGCTGTGGATAGCCTTGTTTTTGAATATGTGTCACATTCACAACCAGAAAAAGTTAAAAATATCAAGATAGTACATGAATCTGATGAGTTTTTGTCTCCACCTTTTGTTGTTTCAACTTATCTTGATAAAAATATCAAACAAAGACTAAAAACAGTATTACTTAATATGCATCAAAATGAAGAAGGTGTTAAGATTCTAAAAAAATTAAAAATAGATAAATTTGTTGAACCTGATTATAAACTTTTAAAAAAAGTTTTAATTATGCGGGAGTTTTTAAATACGTTAAACAATTAGCTTTACACTTTTTATGGTTTTGAAAAATATCATTTCTTGCAAAAGAAGCATGAAACGGTTTTATTTATTAGGGAGCTGTCCTTATACGGACTAAGTTTTGACGCAATCCCTTAGAATTATTGTTTGAAAGGAGCTAATTAGAGTTGGCTGATTAACAATGATACGAAAATTATTCCGCTTTTTACCACAAAGATTAAAACACAGAGTTAGTTTACTCATTGGCTTTTTAGGTGCAGGTACTGTAATTATAAATTTAATAGTCCTTTTTGTTTATTTGAACAGTTTTTTGAAAAATAATATTGAACACATTATCGATTCTAACTTTAAAATCAATGAGTATAACTTAACTGAAGCAATACTTTATGATGATGTTTATACTATTTTTGAGACTTTAAAAAAAATAACAGAGAATTCTCCATACATAAGTGATATTTACCTTTTTGATAATAACAAAAGATATGTTTTGGATTCAAAGGTTAAAAGAGATGCAAAGACACTTCAGGATTTTGATAAGGTAAATTTTAAAAGGGTAAAAACAATAAAGATAAAAGACGAGCCTATTGGATATTTGGTATTTTTAATAGATCAAATGTTTATAATTAATGAAATTAAGAATAATCTTTTAAATTTAGCAATGATTAATTTTGCGATTATTTTCTTTGGGGTTATGTTAGGGCTTTATCTAACAAAAATTTTGATTAGACCTATGAACAATTTTATAAATCAGATAAATGAACTAGATTATGATAAATTGCCTTTTAAAACCTCTGTGCCAGAATATGCTTCATACGAGATTAAAAAATTATCAGATACATTAAACAATATGTCAGAAAGATTGGCCGCAGCTTTGAATAAACTTTATGAAGAGGAAAGAAAGGTTAGAAAAAATGAAAAGCTTGCGTCAATAGGAATGATGGCTGCAGGTCTTGCTCATGAACTAAAAAACCCTATTATGACGATAAATCTTATTGTTTATCAGCTGAAAAAATGTTCTGCCGCAAACAATAGTTGTTCTGAAGATTTAAAAGTTATTCAAAGTGAAGCAAATAGGCTTGTGAAAAGAATAAATGAATTTTTGGAGTATTCAAAACCTATAGATGTTAGAAAAGCTGAAGTAGAAGTAGAAAGTATAAATTATGAATTGAGACAATATGTAATGAAAAGATTTGATAATGTTTCTTTAAAGATTCTTTATGATTTAAAAAAGATTTACACTGACAAAGAGAAGTTGCTTCAGGTGTTACTAAATCTTATAAATAACTCAATTGAAGCTAAGGCAAACGAAATAATAATGAAAGTTACAGGAGATAATAGTGATATAATCATTGAATTTGAGGATAATGGTGAAGGTATTTCTATAGAAAGTGAAGGTAAAATATTTATGCCATTTTATACAACTAAATCATCAGGGACTGGTCTTGGGTTAGCTATTTGTGATATGATTATTACTGCAATGGATGGGGAGTTAGTTTTTGAAAGGGGGAGGGAAAATGGTGCAAAATTTATAATAAGATTGAGGGATGCATATGTCTGCTAAAGTTCTTATTGTGGATGATGATAATGCTCTGTGTTATAGTTTGAAAAGAGTCTTAGGTGATCATTTTGATGTATATACTGCATTGAATATGGATGAGGCATTAAATCATCTAAAAAGTATCAAGTTTGATATTATGTTTCTTGATTACAAGCTTGGAGAAATAAATGGCTTAGATGTGTTGGAGGAAGCTAAAAAGATAGATGCTAATCTCCCTGTGGTGGTTATGACAGCTTATGGAACCAGTAATTTGATTCTTGATAGTATTAAAATGGGAGCTATTGAATATCTTGTTAAGCCTGTTGATCCCGATGAGTTGATTAAAATTATAAATAAATTGAAAAGAACTGACTTGGGAGAATGTTGTCCTGAAAATAGTTGTAAGATAGATGATTATGAATATCATGAAAAAATTTTTATAGGTTCTTCACCTGTTATGAAAGATGTGATGGTCTTGGTAGCAAATGTGGCAAGGACCGATTATCCAGTATTAATTACAGGTGATAGTGGAACAGGTAAAGAACTTATTGCAAAAATAATTCACCAGTATAGTAAACGAAGTGAATCTGTTTTTATTCCAATTAACTGTGCAGCCATCCCTGAAGAGCTATTGGAGAGTGAGCTTTTTGGTTATGAAAAAGGTGCATTTACAGGTGCAGAAAAAGGAAAACTTGGGAAGTTTGAGTTAGCACATAATGGCACAATATTTCTTGATGAAATTGGAGATATGTCTATAGATTTGCAGGCAAAACTTTTAAGAGTTTTACAGGACGGTACAATTGAAAAACTTGGTTGCAGTAAGTTCCATTATGTAAATGTCCGAATTATTGCTGCTACAAACAAGAACTTAAAATCAATGATTAGAGAAGGGAAATTTAGAGAGGATTTGTTTTACAGGTTAAATGTGGTGAATATCCATTTGCCTCCATTGAGAGAGCGCAAAGACGATATAAAGGAGCTTGCAATTTATTTTGCAAAAAAATATTCAAAGGAATTAAATAAAAGAATATGCTGCATAGAAAATGAAGTTTTTGAAATATTAAAGGAATATAATTGGCCAGGAAATGTAAGAGAACTAGAAAATGTGATTAGAAAAGCAGTTTTGATTACAAGGGATAATCTAATAAAAGTGGAAGATATGAAGATTGATGGTGAAATTGAAAAAAAAGATGTTCAAGATATTACAGAGTATTTTACAGGTAAATATAAATACAAACTTCTGGAAAAGAGTGTTGAAGAAGTGGAAGAAAAATTGATTAGAAAGGCACTAAAAATGACAAATTATCATTTGAGTAATACAGCAGAATTACTTGGTATAAGCAGAGTTACTCTTAATGCAAAACTCAAAAAATATGGAATAAAATCTGCTAACAGTTGATGTTTTTTTAGACTAATATGATGCGAGCACACTATAATGCATGCTTGCATCATAATATCATATACGTTATAAATTTTGGAAGTAACGTTTTTGAAAATATAAAGCCACATTTACAAGTCCAATCATAACAGGCACTTCTACAAGAGGTCCTATTACGGCAGCAAAGGCAGCTCCGGAGTTTATTCCAAAGACAGCCACAGAAACAGCTATAGCAAGTTCAAAATTGTTACTTGCAGATGTAAAGGCAAGGGTTGTGGTTTTGCTATAATCAGCACCTATCTTTTTCCCTATATAGAATGATACAAAGAACATTATTACAAAATATAAAAGTAATGGAATTGCTATTCTTATCACATCCATTGGTAGCTGCACAATTAATTTCCCTTTGAGGCTAAACATTACCACAATTGTAAAAAGCAGAGAAATAAGAGTTAGAGGGCTGATTTTTGGTATTACAACCTGATGATACTTTTCTCTACCCATAATTTTTACACCTATAAATCTTGTGAGCATTCCAGCGATGAATGGTATACCAAGATAGATAAAAACACTTTTGGAAATCTGCGATATAGTTATATTTACTACTGCTCCATGCAACCCGAAATATTTGGGAAGAATGGTTATAAAAATCCATGCATAAACAGAGTAAAAAAGCACCTGAAAGATTGAGTTGAAAGCAACAAGTCCAGCTGCGTACTCTGTATCTCCTTTCGCAAGCTCATTCCATACAATTACCATAGCTATACATCTTGCAAGGCCAATCATTATCAGTCCAACCATATATTCAGGGTAATTCCTAAGGAAAGTAATAGCTATAAAAAACATTAAAATCGGACCAATAACCCAGTTTTGTAATAGAGAGATAAAGAGGATTTTTAAATTTCTAAAAACATCAGGCAATTCTTCATATCTAACTTTTGCAAAGGGTGGGTACATCATAAGAATCAATCCAATAGCAATCGGGATATTGGTTGTGCCAATCTGAAATTTGTTTATAATATTTACAACAGATGGGACATAATAACCAACCCCTACACCAAAAATCATTGCAATGAAAATCCATAATGTTAAATAGCGGTCAGTAAAAGATAGTTTCTTTGATACCAGTTCCATAAGACTTTTCTCCTATATCAATTTACTCAGTTCGTTTTTAATATAATTTTTTATTTCATCTCTAACTTTTCTAAAAACTTGAAGAATTTCATCTTCACTTCCTATTGCCTTTACAGGATCTTCAAATCCTCTGTGAATGATCTTTGCTTTTGCAAGATAAGCTGGGCATGTTTCATTGGCATGGCCACAAACTGTAACTACCACATCAAAATCAATGTCACTAAGGTCATTTAGAGTTTTTGAGTAGTGATTGCTTACATCCACACCATCTTCTTCCATAACTTTTATCATGTAATGATTGAGTCCATGTTTTTCGATGCCTGCCGAATAAACATCGAATCTATCACCAAGGTATAACCTCCCGTATCCTTCTGCCATCTGACTCCTACATGAATTTCCTGTGCACAAAAAAAGAAGCTTTTTTTTCATAAATACACCTCACATTTTTCAATCAGTTTTTTTCTCATATCTTTTGGTTTGAGATTTTTTATATCATTCAAATTGATAGTTTCAATTTGACCAAATTTAATATTTAAATTTTCAATATTATCAAAGTCTTTTAAAATTAAGACAAGATCAAAGTAATATTTTTTAAAGTTACTTACATTTTTGGTGAAAAATCTTAATTCTGCATACTCTTTTGGATATAATTTCTTTATTAAAGGATTTACCTCTGGAGCAGGTGCAATTCCTGCACTTACACAGGTTATGTTATCTTTTTTTGATAATTCGATTTCAATAATTTGACTATATAAAGAATTGTCATAATCTACCACTAAAATCTTTTTTGCAGGTATGCAGCTATTTTTATTTGATGAAAGTTTTTTTAAATCTGTAAGTGCAGTTTCACTTTTTAAAAAGTTATTTAGCACTTCATTGAGGATAATTTTTTTTGATTTTTCTAAATGTTCATTTATTCTGTAATATGTCCATTTACCATCTTTCATATCAACTAAAATATTTGCTTGTTTCAATTTAGAGAGGTGTGTGGACAAAGTTGATTGTTTTAATTCTAAAACATTTTCAAGATCACACACACACATAATTGACCTTGATAATTAATCAGGTTTAAAATCCTTAGTTTATTTTTGTCAGAAATTGCTTTCAAAAATTTTTCCATAGACATGGCGGCAAATATATCTATGTATCACGATATGTCAATACGTAATCGATAGAGTTCAAATGTAAAGAAATTGAACGATTATGATAAGAAACTTTACATGATGATTTTAATTATCTTTCATAATAAAGGATTTTTATTCGCAATATTTTGGCATGAAATATGCATATTCTTAAAGTGATTAATTTCAGGAGGTTAAATTATGAGCGAATCTATAATTTTGCGTATGCAAAAGGACTTGGAAAGAGCGCTTTTAAAACCAGCTAACAAAAGAAAGTGGGTTATGTTGGTGGATGTTAGAAAATGTACTGGATGCCATTCGTGCTCTGTGGCGTGTAAAGCTGAAAATAAAACTCCAGAAGGTGTAAATTATCGTTGGGTGAAAGAAGCTGAAGACGGGGAATTCCCAAATGTTATGAGAATATTTATGCCTGGACTTTGTATGCAATGTGATAATGCCCCATGTATTAAAGCTTGCCCAGCTGGTGCAATTTACAAACGAGAAGATAGCATCGTTGTCATTGATTATTCAAAATGTCAAAGCTGTGGTGGTGCAGCAGTTGATGCCTGTCCATATTCAGCTATATCAGTTGATAAGGGTAATTATTATACTAAAGGTACCCCAAAAATTATGGACTATGAAAAAGGACCAATTTTTGAATATGGTCATAAATATGGAAGGGTTGGTGAGAATTTACCAATAGGTAGCTGTAGAAAATGTCATTATTGTCTTCATAGGCTTGAGATGGGCATGCTTCCTACATGTGTGACAACATGTTTGGGTGGTGCAAATTATTTCGGTGATATTAATGATCCGGAAAGTCTTGTATATCAAAAAGCAAAAGAGTCGAATGTTTATACGTTCCTTGCGGGTGAAGGTACAAAACCTACTACAAAATATGTAGCTGATGATATAGAGCTTTGTAAAAAATGTCATGAATAAAATAATTTTAAATATTTAATGTGGAGGTAATTTATGAGTAAAAAATCTATTGTGGATAAAATAGAGGTTAATAGAAGAGGCTTTTTAAAATCGTCTGCTTTTTTAGGTGGTTCTGTTATGCTTATGTCACAGCTTGGCTGTGTTCAGAAAAAGTTAGATGAGATGTCAAAGAAAGGTGAACTTTCAAAATATGTGTTAGCAAAACCAGAGCATGTAATTTATTCTGTTTGTTTGCAGTGTCACACAGCATGTAATATTAAATGTAAGGTTTATGATGGTGTATTACATAAAATAGATGGTAATCCATATTCTGCTCAAAATATGTATGAAAATTTACCTTACAATACTCCAGTGGATGTAGCTGCAAGAATTGATGGTAAAATATGTCCTAAGGGGCAAGCAGGTGTGCAAACATTGTATGATCCATATAGAATTGTGAAGGTTTTAAAAAGAGCTGGTAAGAGAGGTGAAAATAAGTGGAAAGCTATTCCTTTTGAGCAAGCTGTAAAAGAAATTGTTGAAGGTGGATACCTTTTTAAAGATGTGCCAGGTGAAGAGAATAGAAGGGTTGAAGGTTTAAAAGATATTTTCAAAGTGCGTGATCCAAAACTTATGAAGCAGATGGCAAAAGATACTAAAGCTCTTGCAGAAAAGAAAATGAGCTGGTCAGACTTTAAGTCAAAGTACGCAGGTAAAATGGATTTATTTGCAAATCCTGACCATCCGGATGCAGGGCCTTACAACAACAAATTTGTTTTTATGGCAGGTCGTATTGAGCATGGCCGTAAAGAATTTATGAAGAGATTTATGAAAGATTGTTTTGGTTCAGTAAATTTCTATGAGCATACCACAATTTGTGAACAATCTCACCATATTGGTTTTGGTGAAATGTTTAATGGTAAACATCATTTAAAACCAGATTTGATGGAATGTAAATTTGTTATTTATTTTGGTACAGGTGGTTTTGAAGCCAATTTTGGTCCACCACCTATATCTGAAAAGCTTACTGCAGGTTATACTGAAAAAAATATGAAAATTGCAGTGATTGACCCACGTATGTCTAAGACTGCTGCAAAAGCTGATTATTGGGTGCCAATAAGGCCAGGGACTGATGCAGCATTTGCTCTTGCAATGGGTAGATACATTATTGAGACCAGGAGATATGATAAGAAATATCTATCAGCGGCAAATTACAAAGCAGCTTATACGATAAATGAGACAACCTTTACAAATTCAACATGGCTTGTGAAAATAGAAAAAGATGGCCCAGGTGCTATCCTTAAGCCATCAGAAATTGGTTTATCTGGTGATTTTGTTGTTATGAAAGATGGAAAGCCTGTTGCTGGTAAGAAGAAAGGGGATGCTGTCTTTGGAGATCTTTTTGTAGATACAGTAATAAACGGTATAAGGGTAAAATCAGCGTTTCAGATTTATTATGATTCTACAAAGTCAAGAACTCTTAAAGAGTGGGCTGATTTATGTGATGTTCCAGTTGAGCAAATAATTACATTAGCAAGAGAATTTACATCTTATGGTAAAAAGGCAGCTATAGATTTTTATCGTGGTCCAGTTCAACATACAAATGGGTATTACAATGCAACAGCAATAATAGCTCTTAACTTACTTATAGGAAATGTTGATTGGGCTGGTGGTCTTTCTGTAGGTGGTGGACATTGGCATGAGTATGGTGGCAAAAAAGGTAATCCTTTTAATATGAAAAAACTTGTTAAAAATAAACTTGGGACATTTGGATATCCTGTAACTCGTGAAAAAACAAAATATGAAAAGACAACATTTTTCAATGGATATCCAGCTAAAAGACCATTTTACCCTTTTACCGGGAATGTTTATCAAGAGATTATACCTTCAGCATATGATGGTTATCCTTATGATGTAAAATGTCTTATGATACATAAAGGTACACCCGCGTTTGCTTCTCCAGCTGGTCATGTGTTTATAGAATTGCTTAAAGATGTTAATAGGATACCTCTATTAATTGGTAGTGATATTGTTATTGGTGAAACAACTATGTATTGTGATTACATTTTTCCAGATAAAGCTATATGGGAAAGATGGGGATTTTCACATCCAACACCTGACAACACAGTGAAAGTTTCCAAAATCAGACAACCTGTTGTAAATCCTATGACTGATAAAGCTAAGGTATATGGTCAGGAAGTCCATCTTGGTATGGAAACATTGATGTATGCAATTGCTGAGCAACTGAAGTTACCTGGTTTTGGTAAAGATGGATTTGGCCCTGGTTTAGATAATTACAGAGAAGAAGATTTTTATCTAAAACTTGCTGAGAATATTGCTATGGAAGGAACACCTGTTCCAGATGCTGATGCAAAAGAGATTGATATTTTCTTCAACGCTAGAAAACATTTAACAAAAGCTGCTTTTGATGTAGCTAAGGTGAAGGAGAGTCCAAACTGGAAGAAGATTGTTTATGTATTGAACAGAGGTGGAAGATTTGAGCATACAAGTAAAGCACATAAGGGTGATAAACTGGCTTATCAGTACAAAAAAGATATAAGTCTTTATGTGGAGAGTGTTGCGCAAACGAGAGATTCTATGACAGGTAAAAGATTTTATGGTTATCCAGTTTATGTACCTGCTGCTGACATGTTTGATAGACCTTTAAAACAGGATGGGTATGATTTACATTTGATAAGTTATAAAGAGATAACAGGTGGACAGTCCAGAACTTCAGGTGACTACTGGATGCTAGACTTGTATCTTGATGAAAACTTTATATGGATGAATAGTAAAGATGCAGATAGACTCGGTTTGAATGATGGTGATACAGCAAAAATTATTTCATCAACTAACCCTAATGGTGTATGGGATTTGAAAAATGGTATGAAAATTGAGATGATTGGTAAAGTAAAAGTGAGTGAAGCGATCAAGCCAGGAACTGTTGCAATTAGCTGGCACTATGGACATTGGGCATACGGCTCATACGATGTTGTAGTAGATGGAAAAGTTATTAAAGGGGATAAAAGAAGAGCGACTGGACTTTGTCCAAATGCTGCGATGCTTGTTGATCCTGTACTGAAAAACATGTGTCTAACAGACAAAATTGGTGGTAGTGCTTCCTTTTATGATACACATGTAAAAGTAGTTAAGGCATAATTTGAGGGGAGTAATTTCCCCTCTTTTTTTGGGGTGAAATATGCGAATTATTATATGTATAAAAATTATATTATTTGTTTTACTAATACCTTTGTTGGGATTAAGTGAAAATGAAGATTTTGAATTTCCTCAAGAAATTCATGAATTAGAAAATGTAATAATTGTTGTTCATAAAAAAACTGATTTTAAAATTAGTATCGACAATAAATGTTTACAAATATTCCAGATGAATGGGATTACGGTTAACAAAGGTATATATAGTGCTTCTGGAAATAACAGCTATTTAAAGCTTGAAAATAAATGTTTTGAAGGGGATAATGTAATTATTAAAATTGATATTGGTGGCAAAGATATTGAAAAAAAATACAAAATTCTACCTCAAATTGAAGTAGAAAGAGAGTGGGGATGTTAAAAAGTTGCACTATGAAAGCTGTAGTGTGAAAAACTATGATAGTGGTATAAGAGAATAGATTACTTATGAATTATCTTGATATTAGTTTAGATAATTTTTGAGTAAGTTAAAGTTGCGAAATGATGGTTAACGATTGGTTGACACTTCTTCTGATATAATTTCTATGATTTAATATTTTTTATATTTATAAAAAAAACTGGTGGAATTTTTATAGTATTGCTGGTATAAACTACATGTTTTAAGGTAGCTGTTGCATTATTAGTAACTAACTGATGGTTAAGAGTTTTTGTGAATAATAAGAATCTTTGTGTTTAGGAGGAGTTATGAAGAAACTTTTTTTATCTGTGTTAATTTTCATGTTTTTGTTATCTTTGGGATGGAGTAAGGATTTAAAAGTTGGCTTTGTTTATGTTGGACCTGTTGGAGATGGTGGATGGACGTATGCACATGATCAAGGGAGGAAAGCTTTAGAGGAATTACCATATGTGAAAAAAACTACATATGTTGAATCGGTTCCTGAGGGAGCTGATGCACTACGAGTTATTATGAAGTTAGCAAGAACAGGTCATAATCTTATTTTTACAACGAGTTTTGGGTTTATGGATCCAACTCTTGAAGTGGCCAAAAGATTTAAAAATGTGGTGTTTATGCATTGTTCAGGGTATAAAACGGCTCAAAATGTAGGGACTTATTTTGGCCGAATGTATCAACCTAGGTACCTTACTGGAATGATTGCAGGTGCTATGACAAAAAGCAACATAATTGGTTATGTAGCTGCCCATCCGATTCCAGAAGTCATCAGAGGTATTAATGCTTTTACTCTTGGAGTGAGGAAAGTTAATCCAAAAGCTATTGTAAAAGTGGTCTGGACTCAGACATGGTTTGATCCTGGGACAGAAAGAAATGCTGCAGAAAGCTTGTTAGATGTGGGAGCAGATGTATTGGCAATGCATCAAGATACTCCAGCAACATTACAGGCTGCAGAGGCTAGGGGGAAATTTGTTATAGGATATAATTCAGATATGAGGAAATATGCACCCAACGGTTTTTTAACGGCTCCTGTTTGGAACTGGGCTGCGATTTACAAATATGTAGCAAATGCTGTTCATACAGGTACTTGGAAAAGCGAACAAATATGGTGGGGGATGGATAAGGGGGCAGTAAAATTAGCGCCAATTAGTGATAAAGTTCCTGCTGACGTGAAAAAAATTGTTGATAAAGTAAAAAATGATATTATTAGTGGAAAGTTCAAAGTGTTTGAAGGTGAAATTAAAGATCAAAATGGTAGGGTTATATTACCGAAAGGGAAAATATTTAGTGATAAAGAACTTTTAGGAATGAGCTTTTTCGTTGAAGGTGTGCAGGGAGTTATTCCTAAATAAAAATTCAAAATTCCTGGGGGAGCGTAGGCTCCCCTAAATTTTTGATATTAAATTATGAAAGATATTTTATTAGAATTAAAAGAAATAACAAAAAAGTTTGGTAAAATAACTGCGAATAATAAAGTATCCTTTAATGTTAAAAAAGGAGAAATACATACTCTATTAGGTGAAAATGGTGCAGGTAAAAGTACCTTAATGAATATCTTAACAGGTCTTTATAGACCTGATAGTGGTCACATTTATTGGGAAAACGAGAAGGTTACTATCGATTCACCGGCAGATGCATTAAAACTTGGAATCGGAATGGTTCATCAGCATTTTATGTTGGTTAGAAACCACACAGTTTATGAAAATTTGTTTTTTTCTGTAAACAATCCACCAATGATATTAAATAGCTATAATGTAAAAAAAAGAATTAACGAAATTATAGAAAGATTTAATTTAAAAATCTCTATTGATGAACCTATTTGGAAGCTAGAAATAGGTAAACAACAATGGGTTGAGATAATAAAGTTACTTTTAAGAGATTGTAAATTGTTTATTTTAGATGAGCCTACTGCTGTTTTAACTCCACAAGAAAGTGAAAAGCTATTTGATTTCTTATATGAGTTAAGAAAAGATGGTAAATCTATAATATTTATTTCTCACAAGATGAGAGAAGTGATGGATATTTCAGATAGAGTGACGATTTTGAAAAAAGGTGAGGTAATAAAAACTCTTGATAAAGGTCAATTTGACGAGAATATGCTTGCTAAATTAATGATTGAGAGAAAAGAAGAAATTGTATTAACTAAGAAAAAACGACCAGCTGATAAAAAAGTTATACTTAAGCTACAAGATTTACATGTGAGGAATGATAAGGGGTTGTCTGATTTAGATGGATTAAGTCTTGAAGTTTTTAAAGGCGAAATATTTGGAATTGCTGGTGTGGCTGGTAATGGCCAAAAAGCTTTAGCAGAGGTTTTGACGGGATTAAAAAAGGTGGAGAAAGGTTTAATTGAAATAAATGGACTGGATATGACCTATTCCAGTGCTAGAAGTAAATATATTGCAGGTATTGCACATATACCTGAAGACAGAAAGACAATGGGTATAGCTCCTGATATGAGTGTTGAAGAAAATTTGGTTTTAAAGAATTTTAAGGATGATAAATTTAGAAAAGGTTTTTTCTTAAATTTTAAAAAAATTAGAGAAAATGCAGAAGAGAAGATAAGAAATTTTGATATAAAAGTGGCTTCATTAAATCAAGCCGTGAGGTTTTTGTCCGGTGGTAATATACAAAAAGTTATTATTGCCCGTGAATTGTCTCAACATCCTCAGATTCTTGTAGCTTTGTATCCTACGAGAGGACTTGATATAGGTTCTGCTGAATATGTACATAAGGTTTTACTTGAAGAAAGGGAAAAGGGGGTTACAACAATTTTAATATCAGAAGATTTAGATGAACTTTTTAAGTTGTCAGATAGAATTGGTGTGATTTTTAGAGGTAAGATTATTGGAATTGTAAATCCTGAAAAAACTTCAATAACAGAAATAGGACTATTAATGGCAGGGCATAAAAGTGAGAATTAAAATCACTAAAAGGAGCGAACAAAACAGGGGTGTTTTATTGATAGCACCTTTTGTTGCAATTTTACTTTCCTTTATAGTTGTAGGGATTTTTTTATATGCAAATGGGTTGAATCCTTATAATGTGTTTAAAGATATGTTTGTGGAGTCGTTGGGTTCTTTTTATGGTTTTAGTGAGACTTTAGTTAAGACTACTCCGCTGATACTTTGTGGTCTTGGAGTTGCATTGGCTTTTAAAATGGAGCTATGGAATATAGGAGCAGAGGGACAACTTTATATTGGAGCTTTTGGAGCATCCTTAATTGCGTTATATTATCCAATAAACAATCACTTTTTGATGTTGCTGGCAATGTTTTTGTCTGCGGGTATATTTAGTGGTATTTGGGGTATGATTCCTGGTTTTTTAAAAGCTAAATGGAATGTAAATGAAATTATAGTGACGTTATTGATGAACTATATTGCAATTTTGTGGGTGGATTATTTGGTATATGGGCCGTGGAAAGATCCTAAAGGATTTAACTTCCCACTTACAAAGCAATTTCCTGATATGGCTAGGCTTGGATATTATTTTGATACTAGATTGCATACAGGTTTTTTTATAGCTCTTGTTTTTGTAGTATTATTTTATATTTTAATTGAAAAAACAATTTGGGGATATGAAATTAGAGTAATTGGTAATAATCCGAATGCTGCTAAATATGCAGGTATAAATTATGAGAAAAACGTTATTATTGTAATGTTTATAAGTGGACTACTTTCTGGTATTGCTGGTTTTAGTGAGGTTGCTGGAGTGACATATAGGTTACAACATGGAATATCTCCAGGGTATGGTTATACAGCAATAATAGTGGCATGGCTTGCAAGAAGAAGTGCGTTAGGGGTATTGTTGGTTTCTTTTATAATGGGCGTATTGTTTGTTGGAAATGATGCTTTACAAATAAATTATCAACTTCCAGTGGCTTTTATTAATGCTTTTCAAGGTTTAATTTTGTTTTTCGTAATATCTTCTGAGTTTTTCGTTAATTACCGTATTAGTTTTGGAGAAAAATAGCAATGATGATTGAAATTTTGTTAGATGCAACAATTAGAGCAGGTACATCTATTCTTTATGCAACGTTAGGAGAAATTTTAACAGAAAGAAGTGGGGTCATAAATTTAGGTGTAGAAGGTTTAATGTTAATTGGGGCTTTGGGGGGATTTTATGTTTCTCATATTACAGGTAATCTTTTTTTAGGAGTTATAGCTGCTTTTATTCTTGCTGCCTTAGCCGGCATGATCCATGGCTTGATAACGGTTTATTTAAAAGCTAACCAGATCGTAAGTGGCTTGGCTCTTACAATGTTCGGAATAGGAGTTACGTCACTTTTTGGGAAAAAAATGATAGGTATCCCTTTAAATGGATTTCAAAAAATAGAGATCCCTTTATTGGGAAATATCCCAATAATAGGTGTATTTTTTAATCAGGATATTTTGGTATATTTTAGTTATATTTCAGTTATTGTGATGTCTTTTGTTTTGTTTAAGACAAAACTTGGTTTAAAAATTAGAATGGTAGGGGAAAACCCGGGTGCTGCTGATACTGCAGGTATAAATGTTTATAAAGTAAGATTTCTATCAACTGTGTTTGGTTCAGGGTTATCTGGAGTTGGAGGTGCATACTTATCATTGGCTTATACTCCGCTATGGATTGAAAATATGAGTGCAGGTCGTGGATGGATTGCCGTAGCTCTCGTTATATTTGCTTCTTGGTATTGCTATCGTGCAATGTTTGGTGCGTATCTTTTTGGTGGAATTAATGCGCTTCAGTTAAGGTTACAAGCTATAGGTACTAATGTATCTGCTCATATTTTACAGATGTTACCTTATTTATTTACTATTATTGTTCTTGTTTTTGCAACAATTAGATTAGAAAAGGGTGCTAAAGTAGAACCTGAGGGTTTGGGGCTTTCATATGACAGAGAGGATAGAAGGTAATAGTTTGATAGATTGCAGAAAAAAATTTTATCACTATTTTAAAGAAAACGCAGAAATTAATGGTGATATTATAAATGTGCAAAGTTTTTTAAATCATCAAATTTTGCCCGAAGTTTTAGAATGTATTGTAATTTATTTTAAAGAAAGTTTATCAAATATAATTTTTGATAAAATTTTAACAGTTGAAAGTAGTGGGATTTCAATTGCATCTGTTTTGTCCTATTTAACAAAAAAACCTTTTATTTTTGCAAAGAAAAAACGACCTATAACTATGGATTCCTTTTATTATAGTAAGAGCTATTCTTTTACAAAACAATCTGAAACTGAGCTTTTTGTAGCAAAAAGTGTTTTGTCAAAAGGTGATAGAATAGTTTTTGTTGACGATTTTTTTGCTCAAGGTTCAACATTAAATTCAGTGGAAGACATATGTAAACAGGCAGGTGCTGAAGTTTTGGCAAAATGTGTGGTTATAAATAAAAGCAATAGGGACGATATTATTTGTTTATTAAATATTAATGACTTAAAAAGTATACTAAATGAAAATAATGAATCAAAGAGTTAGTGAGGATGGTGGGGTTTAAAGGTAGATTAATTACGCAAGATGATGTATTTTATCAATTTATTGTGACCTTTGATAATACCGATGATATAATAGTAGAATTGGAAGAAAAGGTAATTAATTCTATTAGAATTAACAATGAATAAAAGACGTTATGTAAATTTACAGATAAAAATTACACTTATAATATTTATTATTCTTTTAGTGCTAAATGTATTAATAGGTATATATTTAGCGTCTAATGTAAAAAAGAAATCGATGTTAATTGTGAAAAACTATGTGAAAACGCTACCTTTAATGGTTGATAGAGCAATAAATAATTTTATGGCAAATGGGGATAAAGATGCTGTTAAAGAGCTAATCCAAAGATTAAGTAAAGATGAAAATATATTAGGAATACATATTTTTGGTAAAAATGGAGATATTAATTGCTCTTATTCTAGTTATGCTACCAAATACAACCAAGAGTATATAAACACAATATATGATAATTATTTGGAAAGAGAAGCTTTGAAATTAATTAAAACTAAACATTTAACATTTTATTCTTATTATAAACCTTACAAGAACGTAAAGACCTGTAATAGGTGTCATATAGATGATGGGAAAATTATTGGAGTATTAAACATTAATGTTGATGTGAATAGAATAACAAAACTTATGAGTGAAGAAGTAACAAAAGTAATAGTGACATTAGTTATTTTTTCAATTATTCTTACAGGACTATTATCATATTTAATTAATAGATTAATTGTATATCCTCTCCAAATAATAGAAAATGGAATGAAGGAAGTTGCGAGAAACAATTTTAATATAAATATTAAATTAAAAACTCGAGATGAAATTGAAAGGTTAGCAAAATATTTTAATTTTATGGTTCATTCTTTAAAAAAAGCTAATTATAAGATAGACACGATGCATAGGAATATGCTACATGTGGATAGATTAACAACTATTGGACAGCTTATGGCTTCTATAAGTCACGAAATAAAAAATCCCCTGAATTCGATAATGATAAATACTGACTTGTTGTTGCATTATTGTAAGAAAATGGGTGATGCTCATACAAAAAAATTAGTGGAAGGGATAATTGTTGATGCAGAACGGATAAAAGGAATTATAGATCAAACTCTTCGTTTTTCTAAATATTCACCTAACAATGTTGAGCTTATTAACTTGGAACAGTTTATGGAGGATATTGAAACTTATGCCAGAAGAATTTTATTTGATAAAGATTACATAAAACTTGAAATCAGTAAGATTGGTGGATGGAATGGTTGTAGAATAAAAATATCTAGAATACAATTGGAGCAAGTTTTTATAAATTTAATAAAAAATGCTATTGATGCTGTTGAAGGTAAAGATGATGCTAGTATTAAACTTGTAGTTGAATGCTTAGAGGATGCTATAGTTTTTCAGTTTATTGACAATGGAGTGGGCATCCCTAAAGATGTTCAAGAAAAAATTTTTAATGAATTTTATACTACTAAGAAAGAAGGTACAGGTATGGGGCTTTCTATTGTGAGAGAAATTATTGATGCCAATAATGGTAAGATTGAAGTAATTAGCGAAGAAGGGGTTGGTACAACTTTTAAAATTTATCTACCAAAATTTTGTGGAGATGAGAATGATTAATACAATTTCTTATGTAATACCGGTATACAATGAAGAAGAAAATATTAAAAGATTATATGAGGAAATAACAGAAGTTGCAAATTCATTGAATTATGATTATGAAATTTTATTTGTGGATGATGCAAGTACTGACAACAGCCTTTTAATAATAAAAAAGCTGGCAGATTTAGATAATAGAGTCAAATATATTTCTTTTGAAAAAAACTGTGGTCAATCAGCTGCTTTGTTTGCTGGTTTTCAGAATGCAAAAGGTGATGTGATTATTACTATGGATGCCGATCTCCAAAATGACCCTAAAGATATACCGCGTATGCTTGAATATTATGGAGAGTATGACGTGGTAAATGGTTGGAGATATAATAGACAAGATACCTTGGCTAAAAGGATAGGGAGTAAGATAGGTAATTTTGTTAGAAATTGGTTGACAAAAGAAACGATTAAAGATACAGGTTGTGCTTTAAAAATACTGAGAGCTGATATGGTGAAAAAAATTAAGATGTACAGAGGGTTACATCGTTTCATACCAACTTTAATGAGGCTTGAAGGTGCAAAGGTAATTGAAGTTAAAGTGAATCACAGACCTAGAGCCTTTGGACAATCAAAATATACTAACTTAAAAAGAGCGAAAGAAGGGTTATATGATCTTGTTGCTGTGAGATGGATGATTAAGAGGCACTTAAAAATAAGGGTGAAGGAAAAAAATGTATAAAACAGAAATTTTAATGCTAACAATTGGTTTTACTGGTCAATTTTTCTTTTTTATGCGCTTTTTTGTTCAATGGATTTATAGTGAAAAGAGGAAAAAAAGTGTTATTCCTATTGCTTTTTGGTATTTTAGTCTAGTTGGGAGTGTATGTCTTCTCACGTATGCAATTATGCGTAAAGATATTGTGTTTATTGTTGGGCAATCAACTGGATTTTTAATATATACAAGGAACCTATATTTTATACACAAAGAAAGGAAAAGAAAACTTAATGAATCAAAATAAAAGAGTTTATTTCTTTTTGTTACTTTATTTTTTAATACTTATTTATCCTATAAAATTTATACCTCTTTTTGAAACTACTGAAGCTAGATATTCAGAAATTGCGAGAGAAATGGTAGTTTCAGGAGATTATATTGAGCCTAGATTCAATGGTATAAAACACTTTCATAAACCTCCTTTTACATACTGGATGATAGCAGCTGGTTTGAAAATTTTTGGAATAAATGGATTTGGTGCTAGGTTTTTTGGAGTATTAGCTGCTGTTGTTTCTATTTTCTTTTTATTCAAAATATCTAAGATTTTTTTCAAGCAAGATGATGATTGTTTTAATATTGCTTTGATTTATGCCTCAAGTTTTCTTTTTTTAGTAATTTCACGAATAAGCTCCACAGATATATATCTAACTATGTGGACTGTAATAGCCCAATATTTTTTATTTAGACAAATTTATTATAAAAAACAATTGATAAATGTGATTTTTTATGCGTTAGCCTTAGGGTTTGGTTTTTTGACCAAAGGTCCCATAATTTTTCTTTTTACTATTTTACCTTTTTATATAGGTAAAGTTTTTGATAAGAATCATAGGAAAGTATTTAAGATATCTGAAGTAATAATTGCTTTTATATTATTTATTAGTATATCGTTGCCTTGGTATATAGTTGTAATCATTAAAAACCCAGATTTGCTAAATTATTTTTTAAAAGTGCAAACCATAGATAGGGTAGCTACCAATAGATTCCATCGTTATAAACCATTTTATTTTTTTATTTTAGTATTTATTGGAGGTTTTCTTCCATATTCTTTTTATTTTTTAAAAGGAATGTTTAATTTAAATAAAATGAATACAATCTATAAAGTATTTTTTACATATATAATTGTACCTTTTGTGATTTTTAGTATAGCTAAAAGCAAACTTGCCACATACATTTTACCATTATTTCCAATTTCATCTATTTTTGCTTATATTGGGATTAAAGAATATGATAATAAAATTATCAGATATATTTCTCTTGTTTTTCTTATATTGATTGTATTTGTACTAATGTTTAGCGGTTTTTTTTATAAACCGCTTTTTCCTTACAAAAAGACTATAGTTTTATATGGTATTTTAGTGATGTTAACGCTTGCACCAGTAATTATAAATTTAAATAATGAAAAATTTGTTAAGTCTGTGTCTTTTTCTATAATTTCGTTATCTTTTATTATCTATATGATTTTGCCTACAATAGGCCCCAGTATAAAGGGATATAGATTGATGACTTTTAAAATTAATGAGCTTGATCCAGAAAAAAAATTAAATGTTTTAGTGTACAAAGATTTTATACCTTCTATTTCATTTTATAGAAATAAACTAGCTGTTATAGCATATGGGAAAGAAAGGGAAGTTCAATTTGAAAATGATGATAATTATAAACAGTTTTATTTAACTGATGATAGAGAGATAAACGAATTTATTAGAAACAATAAAAGTTTTTTTCTAGTTAGTAGGCCTAAAAGGATTGGAATTTTTCAAAAGAAATTTAATGTAATTTGTAGAAAAATATATGAACAGCGAAAGCAAAGTGCATACCTATGCAAACAATCAGAATAATAATTTTTCCTATTCTATCTGCAATTTTACTTTTTTATGCTACACCAGGTTATGATTTTTATCCTTTTGCTTTTATAGCGTTTATTCCTATTTTGTTTACGATAAGAAATAATAATAAATTTTTTTTTCCTTCCATCCTGTTTGGCTTGTTATTTTATGTACTTGCGTTAAAGTGGATTATAATTACAATTAGTGACTTTGGTAATGCACCTAAAACCGTGGGTTTATTAATACTTATTGCATTTTCTCTCTATTTATCTTTGTATTATTACATTTTCTTTGTTTTTGTTAAAAAAAAGTTTAATATTTTTTTGTTAGCGTCAATATTTGTTATATTAGAAATTGCAAAAGGGTTTTTATTTACTGGATTTCCTTGGTTGAATTTAGGATTAACTCAATACAATAACCTTTTTTTTAAATATGTATATTCAGTTGTTGGAGAGTATGGAGTTTCTTTTCTTATAATTTTATTTAATTTAGCATTGTTTAAGCTACTTTTTGAAAAAAAATATTTGCCTTTATTTTTTACTGTTCTTTTCATGTTGTGTTTTGTGTTAACTGGATATTATTTTGTAAAAGATTTTAAAGAAACAAGAGATATAAAAGTTGTAGTAATTCAGCCTGCATATAGTCAAAAAGAAAAGTGGGATCCTATAAAAAAGGATGATCTTATAAGTGATGTGTTGGGATTGCTGAGAAAAACTGAGATAAAAGATGTCGATTTAATTGTTATGCCTGAATCAGTTTTTCCAACTTTTTGTAATGATGAAAAAGAATTAATCGATTATTTGAAGAATTTTGTGCAAAATCAATCTTTGATTTTTGGCTGTTTAAGATATGAAAATGAAATAAAGAAGAAATATTATAACAGTGTGTTCTTTCTAAAAAATAAAAAAATATTTATATATGATAAAATCCATTTAGTCCCTTTTGGTGAGTATTTTCCATTGAAGAATTTATTAAGACCTATTGAATATTATTTTTTTCAGGATGCGGAAGATTTTTCACCTGGTAACGAATATATCATTTTTAATGATAATAGCATAAAATATGCTACACCCTTATGTTATGAGACAGCGTATACATTTCTTATAAGAAGATTTTTGGAAAAAGGAGCTAATGTTTTAGTATTTCTTACAAATGACAGTTGGTTTGGATATTCGAATGGTAGAAAACAGCATTTTGCTATTGATGTTGTAAGGAGTTATGAGTTTTACAAACCAGTGATAAGAGGTACGCAATCGGGGATATCTGCATGTATTAATCCTGTGAATAGTGATATAAGATTATTATCTGTTGGCGTAAAAGGAATATTAAAGTGTAAAGTATCTTTAATTAGTGGAGAAACGTTATATAGTAAGATAACATACTGGTGGATCATAGTTTTTATTATTTTGGGTGTAGTTGTAGAAATTAAAAAGAAAAAACAAAGAAAACATATTGATAATTTTTAATAAAAAGAGTAGATATGCTAAAAAATAAGGAGGTAATTTATGTTTGGGTTAGGGACACAAGAACTTCTGATCATATTAGTGATTGTACTTGTAATTTTCGGAGCAGGTAAGTTACCACAAATAGGAGAGGGACTTGGTAAGGCTATTAAAAATTTTAAAAAGGCAGCAAATGAAGCTGAAAATGCTGTGGATATAACTCCTGAGGAAGATAAAAAACAGGTAGAAGCGAAAAAGGAAGATAAAGACGCGTAATAAATGCAGGTTTTAGCAATTGATATAGGTTTAGGTACATCTGACCTACTATTATACGATAGTACAGAAAGGAATGCTGAGAATTATTTAAAACTAATATTACCATCTCCTACTAAATATTTTTCAAAAAAGATATCTAGTTTAAAAGGTGATATCTTTGTTGGTGGGTACACAGTGGGTGGTGGTTTGATAAATAAAGCGTTAAAAAAACATTTAAAAGATAATCAAGTATTTATATCCAAAGAGGCCGCTAGGACAATTAGTGATAATCTCGATGAAGTAAAAGCTGATGGTTTTATTGTTGTGGAAGATGTATTGAATCCAGATATATTTTTGAAGGAAGTTGATAAAGAAGTTTTGGACTTTATTGAAAGTAGATGTCATTGTAGTATTGATAAGGTGTTGATAGCTGTGCAGGATCATGGGTTTTGTAAAGGGGTATCTGATAGAGAAGTACGTATCGACTTTTTAAAAAGTTTTTTGCAAAATGGTTTGAAAGATGCTAAGTTTGAACTTAAAGATAAAATTCCTGAAAACTTTACAAGATGGAATTCTCTGAGAAATCAATTTTATGATCTTGGCATTGAAAATTTTGCTATTTCGGATACATCGGTTGTTGCTGCTTTGGGGGCTACTTTTTGTACAGAAAATTTTCCAGTAATAACTGTAGATGTAGGAAACGGACATACTTTTGCAGCAATTGTGGATGGTAATTATAATGTTTCGGCGTTTTTGGAGCACCATACGTCGCAATTGACGACAGAAAAACTGATACATTTTTTGAAAAAAATGGTTGATTATAGTTTATCACATGATGAAATATTTGATGATAATGGGCATGGTGCGCACACGTTTTTTAAAATAGAAGACTTATCTTATGATAAGATAGATATTTTTGTAACAGGTCCACGAAGAAAAGAGTTATTTTATGAGAATGATAAAGTGAAATTTGCAAACCCTTTTGGGGATGTGATGATTACAGGTTGTGTAGGATTACTTATGCAACAGTCGTTGGTATGAATAAGCTTTATTTTGGAAGATATCTGCCTAAAGATTCAGTAACTCATGATTTTCATTCGCTTTTGAAATTTTGTGTTGGAATGAGCTTGATTTTGTTAGTAGGGGTATCAAATAATATTTACTTTTTACTTATTGATATTTTCTTGCTATTGGTTATATCAAAAATATCAAAAATACATATTTTAATACTATTGAAATCTATTAGACCTTTTGTTTTTTTATTGTTGTTTACTTTTTTTTTCCAGCTTTTTTTTACAAGTGCTGGGGATTTTCGGCTAAGCTTTAATAATTTGCAGTTTAGTATAATATATACTTTGAGGTTTTTCATAATTATTTTAATCTCATCTCTTTTGACTGTGACTACTCCACCTTATGATTTTGTTAAAATAATTTATTTTTTATTGCGTCCATTGAAGTATTTTAAAGTAAATATAAAAGATATTGCTGTTTCTAGTATTATAGCCTTGAGATTTATTCCTTTGCTTTTTGAAGAGAGTGAAAAGATTAGAATTGCCCAGAAAATCAGAGGTGAAGAAAAGAGTTTTTTAAAAAATTTGATAAGTTTAGATGATTTTTTAATACCACTTTTTTATAGAATATTTTATTATTCTGAACAACTGTCTATTACTTTAATGTATGATCGGAATTGGGAAAATATTTTGAAAGTATCTAAACCTAGTAAAAAGGATGTTTTACTTTTTCTATTTATTGAGTCTTTAATTTTTATTTGTGCTTTTTATGTGTAGTATTGCTGAATTATTTATAAAGGGGTTTTTCTGTGCAGGTTAGGAAAAAATGTGTTGTAGAATATGATGGTTCTAATTTTTTTGGTTGGCAAAGACAAAAAAATTTAAGAACAGTACAACAAGTCATAGAAGATGCGCTGTCAAAAATTTATAAAACTGAGATAAAAATAGTGGGATCAGGTAGAACAGATACAGGTGTTCATGCTTTAGGGCAAGTTTTTCATTTTTCTGCTTCCAGGTATCTTGAAAATATGTCAGTATTAATGGGATTAAACAGTATGTTACCTGATGATGTAGTTATAAAAAAAGTGGAAGATGTAGGTTATAATTTTCATGCTCAAAAGTCTGCAAAAAATAAAACATACTTGTATAAAATATATAATCAACCAATACGCTCAGCGATTTATAGGAATAGGGCGTGGTGGATTAAAGAGGAATTAAATGTAGAAAAGTTAAAAGAACTAATGAACTGTTTTGTTGGGGTAAAAGATTTTAGTGCTATGTGTCTTAAAAGAAGTGTTCCTGAAAATCCAGTGAGAAAGATTAACTTTATTAAGATTTCAAAAGAAGATGTTTTTGTTAATATAGAAATAAATGCTGATGGGTTTTTACATAATATGGTAAGAAATATTGTTGGTACAGTAATAGATATTTATCTTGATAAAGGTGGTGTAGCTAAAATAAGAAAAATACTTGAAAGTCGTGATAGATCTCAGGCAGGTAGGACTGCTCCTCCCCATGGTCTTTATTTAAAAGAGGTTTTTTATTAAAAGATAAATTTTATATATAGAAGACAATGTTTTTTAACCTGATTTTGGTTTGATAAATACAAGGGTTTCCATCATTATATATTTTTCGTACCATTCTTTAAAGCGTTCATCAACCCAGGCTAACTCTTTATCACTTAATTTGCTTTTTAACATATTCATTTCTTTTTGATAGTTTTTTAAATCTTCTCTTTCTCCTACAGTTAAAAATTCGTAAGAATCATTCATTTCAACTACTATCTTTTTTAATTCAAAGTAACGTTTTTTCATTATACTCTCCATGTGAAATTTTTAATTATTATAATTAAAATGCTGGTCATTTCAAGTAGAAAGATGCATTGGAATCACCCCATTTTTTTATTGCTAGTTTAATTTATGTCATATTTCAAATATTTATACGTTATTGTTTGTGGAAGAACATTTTCTTCAGTCTCGCAAAACATCCGATTTTGCTCTGAGGTAAATTTAAGTTCCTCTAAAAAAACCGCCGTCCATGGCGGTTTTATGGGAATTTGAACCCAGAATATGTTATCCCATAAACAATTTCAAGCAAGGTTTTATAAAAAAAGGGGGTGACTCCAGGAAAGATACATAGGTTAGCTTATTATTTTGAAAGATAATTTCTAGTGGACTAATTATTTAATACTAAAAAAGCGCCAACTAATTTGTGAATAATAACTTATTCTAATTTTTTTATGGAAATTTCCCAATTTTTTAGAATATTTACAATAAGTAATAAAAATTTATTATAAATGTTTATTTTTTACTGAAAAAGTGAAAAGTAGTATTAAACATTGAATATTTTTTTAGAAAGGATAAGTTATTAAGTATGGTATTAAAAATAATTTTAATTTTTTTGATTTTTCCTTTGTCTGCTTTTGCTTGGGGTTTTGAAACACATGTTACTATAGGCTTAAAAATTCTTGAGAGCACGAGTTTTAGTTTGATTAAAGAATTTCCGGTTAATTTTTTACTAGGTAATATATTTCCAGATTTTTTTAATCTTTTTAAAGATTTGTCTGCATTTAAGAAACAGCTTGAAACACATAGTTGGAATACAGTGTCTAAACTTTTTAAAAATGCAAAAAGTGATTATGAAAGATCTTTTGTGCATGGTTATGCTGCGCATCTTTCTGCGGATATTGTTGCACATAATTATTTTGTTCCTCATAACTTTTTATTGGTAAGTAAAAACAGATTGTTTTCTCATTTTTTAGTAGAATATGCAGAAGAATCAATTAATGGTAATAAAGTATATTACACATTAAGATATCTTTTGGATCATGCTTCAGAAGATGGAAACCTTTTTTTAAAAACCTTTAATGTCGACAAAAAATACTTTGATAAACAGGTTAACCTCTTAAAAAAAGGATTAATGTATCAAAGAATTTTTGGGATTGCAAAGATTGCTGAAAAAATAAAAAAGCTTCGTGTAAAAAAGTTTGAGGATAGATGTTCTTACTTTGGTGAACAGGCATATTTTGTAGCAAAAAATGCTGTTGAGAAAGGTTTTTTCAATCTTATTAAATATGATCCTGGTGGTAAAAAGAGAATGTCAGTTGCTAGATTACAAAGAGATATTCTTAAAAATGATATAGGTAAGAAAAAGTTGCGTGAATATGATAAAAATTATCTTTTTTTAGATACTCATAAACCTGAATTCCATTAATTTTTTAAAATAACTTAAATTATTTAAGTTATTTTTGTTTGAGTAGGAAGGTATTGTTCAATGTATAGTAATGTCGCATTGTAATAGTTTGTTAATCGATTTTTTGGTTATGAAGAACTTATTTTTTTATTTATCCTTCTTGAATAATGGTTATTATTTGATTTATTAGCTGAAATGTTGTAAATGTTTTGATATGTTCTTTGTACTATTATTTATAAGTGGCTTTATAATAGGACTTTTAAGCGCTTTTTTAGGTATTGGTGGAGGCTCTATTATTGTACCTGTTTTAACTCTCGTTTTTCATATTCCTATTCATGTAGCCATTGCCACGAGCCTTGTTTCAGTTATATTTGCAAGTAGTAATGCTTCAGCAAGTTATGTTAAAAAAGGTATAACTAATTTAAGATTAGGATTGTTTCTTGAAATTGTTACAACAATTTTTGCCATTATAGGTGGAATTATTTCAGTTTCAATTAGTGAAAAATACTTGTTTATTTCATTTGGTACTGTTCTTTTAATAACAGCTTATTTTTATATAAAGAATATAAAAAGTGGTGGTCAGGAAAAAAAAATTAATTTTTTTTCTAAACAAAAAAGTATTTTTTCTGGAAAGTATTTTGATGAGAGATTAAATAAAGAAATCTATTATATGCCAGTTAATCTACTTTTGACATCTACAATTTCAGGTATTGCTGGTTTACTATCTGGAATGCTTGGAATAGGAGGGGGAGTATTTAAAGTTCCAGCTATGAATCTTGTTTCCAAAATACCTATAAAGGTAGCTACAACTACTAGTAATTTTATGATGACTCTTACAGCAGCAGCGGCATCTGTTGTGTATTTGAAAACGAATCTTATTAATCCAGTAATTGCTTCATTTGTTGTTTTAGGTGTATTTTTGGGTTCTAAAATAGGGATAAGGTTTTTTCCGAAATTAAAAGACAGTAAAATAAAAATTCTTTTTACAATATTTTTGATTGTTATAGCGTTTCAAATGTTTTATAGGGGGGTACGTTGAAAACTTTAAAAGAAAAAGTTGCAAAAATTTATGAAATAGGAGTTTATATATCAATTTCCTTAATGATTGTGGGTTTAATTATTTTTATTTTAAAAGATGAAAGTTTTGACCTTTATATTCAATGGTATGGTATAAAAAAGATATTTTTGGGAATATTAAACTTGGAAACAATTTCATTTTTTTTATTAGCGATACACGTAATAATTTTTACACCCATACTAGTTGTTTTATATATGTTTGTTGATTTCCTAAAGAAAAGTGATTATAAAAGTGCCTTTATGTGTTTAATGATTTTTCTAGTTTTTGGTATTTACATTTTTATTAGTTAAAAGGGGGTTTTATGAAGAAAAAATGGCGTTGTGTATATTGTAAACCCAAATCATCAAAACTGGCCAAATTTTATTTGGAAAGGGCTGGATATGAAGTGTTTCAACCTTTATTTAAAGAGAAAAAAAGGGTTGTTGGTCAACTTACAGAGGTAACAAGAGAGCTTTTTCCTAATTATCTTTTTGTTAGGTTTGAACTTGAAGATTATAGGTTGGTTAGATATACAAGGGGAGTTAGTAAAGTCATTCTCGGTGATGAAGGTGATCCTGCTGAAGTACCTGAAGAGATTATAGAATATATCAAAGATCAGATGAAAGATGGATTTGTGGTTTTAAATAAAGATTATGAAAAAGGAGATAAGGTTTATATTACTGATGGGCCTTTTAAAGGATTTGAAGCCATTTTTCTTGAGAAGATAAAACCGAAGGATAGGGTACTGATTTTATTAAAAACCATCAGTGGTGAGCTAAAAGTTGAGATTGACGAACTATGTTTGCAAACAAAGAAATAATCTCTAGAGGATAAACTAACCAATTCATATTAATTTATTATTGATATAAACTTTTGAGAAATCTGCTATATCCTATAGTTCATTGTTATTATAAACAGTATATTAATTTTGTGAAAATGCCCGGGGCCGGACTCGAACAGCAGGAACTATCTTATTGATAATTCTTGTAAATACCACATTTGAAAAATATCCGTTACCCAAAATGTTACCCAATTTAATTTTACCCACTCCTTTCATCTATCTTATTGTTAATATAGTATAAATTGCATCTATGATCAATAGTAGAATTCTAATATTTTTTTAAAATTAATATTAACTATCACAAGAAATTTAACAGATTTTTTTTGATATAAAAATACGCCTCTGAACAGTTATATTGGATATTTGGCACAAGCAATGCATAAATATCACCAATGAAATCAGCATCGTTTAATTTATTATCTAAATTCTTAATGAAATCTTTTTTTGTAATATTATTACCGTCATGTTCCATATATTTTTTAAAACAGAATATTATCTTTTCTATATCAACCTCTCTATTCCTTAAAACATAGTATAAGTCAAATAAATCTCTTCCCTTTTTTCTTTGATACAGTGCTCTTAACTTTGTTGCAAGCAACTTTTCCAGACAAAAAGTATTTACTATAGCTGACTTATTACACCATCCATTAGATAATTGTTAATGCTAATATAAAATATAACAGATATGCAAATGTAAAAGTTAACAGTTTTACAAAATAAAATTAGAATTACCTTCGGTAAAAAAGTCGGAGGTAATTCAGTTGAAGGATTTTGAATTAGCATTACGACAACTAAGGAGTTTGGGCATGAAACCTAACTACAGCGAATTATCAAGGAAGTATGGGGTATCAAGACAAACGATATCCAAATATGACAAAGGCTTTAAAAAAGCTAAGAAAAGAAAAAGAGGATCAGTCCTTGACAAATATCGTGAAGAAATCAAGGAGAAACTGTCTTTGCCAGGCTCAACAATAACGGGGGTGTATAAATTTATCTTACGCAAAGACCCCAATATAGGAAGCCGTTCCAACTTTGATTATTATGTGAGAAAGCACAATTTGATAGGTGATAAAAAGAGCATAGGCTATCCCCGTTTTGAGACAGAGTTGGGTCGTCAGCTTCAATGTGATTTCAAAGAAGATATAAAGATGGTCTCCAGAAATGGAGAGGAGTTTAAGTTTAATATATTTAACACAGTATTATCAGCATCAAGGATGCATAAATTTACATATAGTAAGACTAAAACAGAAGAAGATGTAATAAGGTGTCTGATAAATACGTTTATATACTACGGCGGTGTTCCTCAAGAAATACTTATAGATAATATGAGCGCCATAATAAATCCAAAGACTAAAAAGATTAGCCCCACCTTTTTACAGTTTGCTAAAGATTTTAATTTCAAAGTAAGAAGGTGCAAAGTAAAAAGTCCACAAACCAAAGGGAAGGTAGAAGCATCAAACAGATTTCTAAGCAGGCTAATCCCTTATAATTATGAATTTTCTGATGAAGCAGAGTTAATAGAAATTATTGATAGATTGAGTGATGAAGTTAACTCAGAAACCAATCAAACTACTAATGTGAGCCCTTTTCTTCTTTTTACTAAAGAGTCTAAAGAGCT